>JBKCVM010000020.1:0-8463 GCA_046317855.1 Oligoflexia bacterium | reverse complement strand
TCACCGCCGTGTGCGTGTCCGTGGCTCAGTTCTTCTTGAGTGGCGTTGCGTAGGGTCATGATCTCGACTTCAAAGGTAAGATCGACTCCCGCAAGCGGATGATTTCCGTCCAGCGTCACAGTTTCTTCTGCAACGGCGGTCACAATAAAAACTCCAGCAGGCTCGCCGTTTGGGCCACGGCTGGCAAATTGATCGCCCACGTTGAAGCCGTCTTTTTTTGGAAGCCTCTCTTTTGGTACGTCCATGACAAGATCATTCTCACGTTCGCCATAGGCACGACCCGCAGGAACTTGAATTGTTCTTTTGTCGCCGACTGACAAGAGAAGTAACTGTTCTTCGAGGCCTGGAATGATCTGTCCTGAGCCCTCAAGAAAGAGCAGGGGTTCTTGACCTGAAGAAGAATCGAGGACTTCTCCAGCTGGATTTTTGAGGGTGTAGTGAAAGCCGATGACACGGGGTGTGATTTGCATGCGGAGTGTTGTTTCACGCCGTCCCCCCTTGCACCAGAAAAAAAACCGAGCTAGCAGCCAAAGAGTGGGTGCCCCAAAGGATTATTCTAAGCTCCGAGATCTGCTTCTAGCTCAGGAGACCTTTCCCTTGGATTATCTGCACAAGTTTGTGGGGCGTAACACCAGCGCATTTGATGCGGATGTCCTTCAATGGAAGGCGCGTTTTACTCCGCTGGCTTGTCAGTCGGATCGCTTGAGTGCAAACCAAAAACATCGTTCCTTGACCTTTGTGCTGCGAATGCAGTCAGTCGATGAACTCATCGAGATGCTTCGTGCGACGGACAAGATAGCTGATTTGGTGCTGGTGCTGTGAAGCGCAGTCTAGAGCAGGACCCCATTGGCAAAAGAAACCAAACTGCCCAATCTAGGGCGGTTGATCTTCTGGCTAGGAGAGACCGAAGTCGGGCTGAGCTCGAAGGCTTGCTGGAGCGGGCTGGGTACTTGCTGGAAGAGATTGAAGCCGCATTGAAAAGAGTAGTGGAACTTGGCTACTTGAACGAGGAGCGTCTTGCTTGCGCGGTGATTCGGAGTGAGCGGATTGCAGGGCGTGGGCCTCGGGCAGCATGGCAAAAGCTGAAGCGTCGCGGGATCCGGGGGTTTAGCCTAGAACGAGTGCAGGCAGAGTGGCGGGGCGAGCAACCCGCTGAGTCCTCGGGCGGATCCCAAGAATGTCAGCCAGAGCTTGAGGTGGCGAGAGCGTTTGTGCTCAGGCGCTATCCAAATTTTGACGGGGACCCCAAGCAAGCCAGGCGTGCGCTGGGAGCACTGGTGCGCCGAGGGTTTTCGTTTGAGGTGGCGCGCACGGTTTTGAACAAACTGCTCCCAGCCTAATTTGGGTTGGGGGGGTCCGGTCGGACACGGGTGCCCCCCGCGCTGGGCTACCCGTCCCATTCCTGTTCATGTTAGTCTTAGTCGAAGGGGTTTTTGTGGGGTTTTTTCGACACTTCAGGCATGTTGCTTGCGCGTTTTTAGCTGGCGCGGTGCTTGCGGGTTGCAGCATTGGGAGCGTTTCTTCAGTGAAGTGGTTGGGTCTGCCACAGGACGCCAGCCCGCCCGCCAGTAACCCCACTCAGCAGGTGGTAGTGGGGAGCCTCGAGTCTGTCCAGGCGCAGAGCTTTGTTGCGACCGGCTGGTGCATGGATCCTGATTCACCTGCTCAATCGCTCCTGTTCGAAGCGTACGTAAATGGAGACCGACAAAGCGGTACGCTTGCCTTTTCAGGCCAGGCAAATCTCAGTCACTCCTCTGGGGATCATGGATTCAGCTTCGTCATTCCGCCCCCACACCGGACCCGTCCCAATGGATCGCCCACGCTTTCTGTTTATTGTCGGGATCTCCAACCGGGCGGCTTGCAATCAGGAGATTGGCGGCTTCTCTCTGGATCACCTCGGGTCTTTGGCTCTTTGGGCGGAGTGATTTCGAAAGTGAGGGCTAAGAATTCAACCCAGCGGTCTCGAAGTGCGCCCGTCAGTGCTGTGATCAGCTTTGTGCGTGGAGCGGTGAATTCAGCAGCGCAGCTCGACTCACTGGGCCTTACCGTGGATGGAGTGCCTGCGGCTGCTGTGCCCATGGAGTACTACTACCGTTCTAACGACGGCTCGACTGATTCCATTGCACTCGCAAAAGTCGTGTCTCGACCGATTGCGTTTGCGCCTCTCGAAGAACGGGTGCTTGACGTAAGAGCGGACGGAGTGCCTACGCCGAACTTTGAGGCAACCCCCAGACTTGCTGAAATCCTGCAGCCCGGTGTCTTGGATTCAGGGTTTTTCCTTGAACTCGAGGGTTCTGGAAATGGTCTCTCTGGCCAGAGATTTAGAGCCAGGCTGGGTGATCAATCGGGCCAACAGGTGAGGGTGCTTGAATCGAGTGCCACCTCTTTTACGACAGAAGTTCGAACCCGGTTCGTGAACTCTGTCTCAGGGGCGAGTCCGCAGATCTATCCTTCGCTTTCGGCGACTTTTTACGTCACGCTTTATTCGGGGTCTGATACCGCTCAGTTGAGGCTTCGAATCGCAAACGACATTACGTCTGAACCGATATCCGGAGGGATGAGGTATCGGTCGCTACGCGTTGTGTTTGACGAGCGCCAAGCGATTCGATTTGGCCTCAATCAGGTCTTGTATGGATCGGGATCAAAGTCGGTGCGGGCGGACGGTTTGAGCGAAATCTGCCTCGATGGATCCTGCTTAGGTGAGAACCTTCTTACAGGAACCTCCAGCGCCCCTGGTCTTCAGCCGATGAGCGATCCTCAGTTTTACACTTGGCTCGGAGACGGACAGAGCCTTCTAGTTTCGGGAGCGCTCACTCGATATTTGGATTCAGAACAATCCGGGACGGCTGCCTCATCTCATCTGGCCATGGCCGAAGCTCCTATCGTCGCACTCCAGCTCTATGAGTTCAGTCGGCAGAGCTGGTCAGGAGCAAGTCCCGTAGGGTTCTTTCATGAAAGACGGTTTGATGAATCCGGGGCCCAGCAGCTTCGAAACGCCAGTCAGTCGCCTCCTCTTTCTCTTTGTCAGGAGTCTTCCTCGATCAAGCGTACTCTGGCCACGATTCTTGATTCGCAGTTGGTTCCTGCAAACCCAGGGGGAACAGGGGATCAGCCTCAGTTTCACTCTAACGGACTGCCGGAGCTGGGTTGGAAAGTGCTGTGGGCCGAGGATCACTGTCAGTTGCTTTCGTTTCTGAGAAAAATGGAGCGAGAGTTTTTGCGCGGTCAGCTCTACTTTGAAACGCGCGGGGGAGTGGATCAGCCTCGCACCGTCACTTTGGCGGACCGCTTGCCGCTAGATAATTACTGGAACAATAAACCTTTTGACGGAAACGGAAGTCTGCAGGTCAACACACACAACGCATCGCTGCGCACCCGATCCGGAAGTGGCTGGACCCCAGGGATCCGCACTGAGACTTGGACCTGTTGGTCAGCAAACGGCACCAATTTCTGTGGATTTAGGCGCGGGGTCAACGAGCTCAATGGCTGGAATGACCAGCACATGACTCCAGGGTTTGTCATGATGGCTTGGAAACTCACCGGAGACCCGCTGTACAAACAGCTGATCGAAGCCTTTCAGACCTCAGTTTATTTAGGCTACTTCAATCATTGGTCAAACGGAGAGGGGGGGAGCGGGTCTTGGATGAGGGTGAGCGCGCACCGCGCGTTTGGTCGAATGATTGAGACTGCCATTGCTCTCATTCGTGCTTCAGATGGGACGGAGCGCGCACAAGTGCTCCGAGAGGGAATTGCACGCAAGCTTCAGGTGATGGCGATTCCGTATCAGCAGGGCCTTTTGAGCAGCTATCCAAACCCAATGACAGGCCTGGGGGTGGGGTTTGCGCCAGAGACTGCTGTGGTGCAGAGCATTTCATTCTGCTCCTCTGGTCTTCATTCGATTGCAGGCCAGCCTTTTCCTCAGAACTGCGCGTGGTACGCCGCAAACGGTGCCTCGGGTCAGTGGGTGGGGTACCCTCCGGTGCTGTGTACGCCGATGCCTGCAGCCGGAGCCAATTGTCCGACACGCTATTTTACGCACTGGCAATATGGCTTTGTCATGAACGCAATGACCCAGCTCATAGAAATGGGAATTGCCTCCAATGAAGCACGGCAGATGATCGGGGCGTATATGGACCGAGTCAGGCTTTTGCACGCACCCGACGGAATGCCCTATCCGCTGGTTTTGCATGATGATCCAAACGATCGGTTCACCTCGGGCTACCATGTCTGGTGGATGTTGGCCGGTGCGTATGCCGCCACTTATGTTAAAGAACATCCTGAATGGCCATTTTTCAGAGATATTGTGATTCCTTGGCACAAGCAGAACTCCAATCCTGGAGTGCCTGCTTCGACCGGAACGGCGACTTCACGCAAGGATGCCTTCTGGCTCAATTTAGATCACTGATTTTGAGTGAGATCCTTCAGTGAAAGCCTCAACTCGCTTGTTCGTGCAAGACCGGTTTTACTCGAACCACCGGGTGCTCCGGAGTTACTTTGATCGAGTCCAGGGTGACCCGAGGGGCTCAGATCCTCGGCGTTTTTGCTGGGACTTTTGGCACGTTCCGGATCAGTACCAGTTGCTGAGGACACCGGCTTATCATTATTTTCCAAAGTCCATTTATGCCCCGTTTCACCAGCGCCTCGTGCACTGGGGCAGAGAAATGCTGGGCTGTCATGATGTGTCGCCTCCTTGGATGAGTGCTTACATCGAGGGCTGTCGCCAGGAGCTCCATGCTGATCTGCCTCATGGTCCCTGGGCGTTTGTCTATTCACTGAGCCCTTCGAAAACATTTAAAGGCGGAGAGACGCTCTTACTGCGAGAGGAGATTCTTTCGTTTTGGGAGAATTCTCGTGTTTCCAATCAGGACAATCGGGCGAGCCAAGGGCTCGAACTCAATCAGGTCGTTGAACGGATCGAGCCGATTCAAAATCGCCTCGTCGTGTTTGATCCACGGATTCCGCATGGTGTTTCGAGAGTTTCTGGGGCCAGAGATTTACTTGAGGCAAGACTGGTCATCCATGGCTGGTTTGTGGCGCCTAGACCTTTCATTGATTGTACGCGAGGGGATCTTTCAGAGAGGGAGCTTTCATTGAAGCTCGATGGGCTGCTCGAGCAATTGAACCGGTTTTTTATGCTTCCTGAAAATCGGGGCCTTCAAGTGCAGGGGATGGCAAGTTTTGGTTTTCGGATTCAAGGGGGAAAACCCACTCGTCTCAAGCTCCTGGTGCATTCTCTCCGCTCGAGTTTGCAGGCTCCGAATTCCGCGCTTCTGGAGTTGATCTTTTCTCAGCTCTCCTTGTGGAGATTTAAGCAAAAAGCAGATGGCGTCAGAGTGACGTTGCCGATTGTTTTTGACTGAGTGGGAGCTGAGCGCGAGCTTCAGGCTTCAGGGGGCGATTCAAGATAACTTCTGAGTTGAAGTTCAATTTCTTTGAGCTCAAGGCGTGCGGCCAGGTGCAGGAGCTTGGCCGTGCTCGCTTGATCCTCAAGGGAGAGTAATTCAAAAGTGGTCGTCCGTGCCTGCTTGAGCTTGAGCTCTGCCAGCTCAAGCATTCGAGTGTATTGCTTGAGTTGCCATTCAAGTTTTTGGGTGCGTTGCAGTGCTTCGAGATGTCGGGCCCGCTGGAGTTCGTAGTCTCTTTGGTACTCGATGAAAGAGCGCGAAAGCTCGAGCTCTGCCCGTGCCTGTTCGTGGAGGGTGGAGTTCAGGGCCGAGGACTGGGCCTTCCAAAAAAGCGGGGCCTCGAGTCGAACTCCCACGCTCCAAATCGGATTCGATAGGCTCAGACTTTGAGAAAGCGCGCTTCCTACGGTTGAGTCTCGACCCCAGAGCGAAAAGTTTCCAAAAAGCTCGAGTTTTGATCTGAGCTGCTCCTTTGCTTCGTTTTGTCGGGCAACGGTTTCGTTTGCGCGATGCCGCTTAGCCTGGAGGTCGGCCCTGATCTGAATCGGCTTTTTGGATGGGTCTAGAACACCGGGCGTGGCGCCCAATGGCTCAAGCGCAGGTAAGGTAGGGATCTCGGTGAGACTGCGCGCTGCATTGAATTGAAGTTGTGCTTGTTCGTATTTTTCTTGGGCCTGCGCCAGAGCAAGTTCTGCTGCTGAGGCTTGCAGGTCCACCTGTAGGAGATCTGAAGAATCAGCAAGCTTGGATTTGTGTCGTTTTTGCATCCAGAGAATCCTGCGGCGGGAGCGTTCAAAGTGCGCCTCACGAATTTTGAGTTCTTCTTGAATGGCGGAGGTCTGCCAGTAGAGGAGCTCGGATTGACGGACAATGGAATCGCCAACGTATCGTGCTTCATTTTGTGAGGCGTCTGCAGATTCTCGAATAGAGTCTCGCTTGGCTTTCAGGAGTTTTCCGTTTGAGCCTCCCAGTAAAGGGAGTGAAAGCTCAACAGAAGGCCTGGCGTCATAATAGTTTTGATACAGAAAGGCTTGGGCTCCCTGCGGCGGAAGCGTGATGTTCACTCGGTCAAAAGAAATCCCCAGGCGAGCGTCCAGTCCAAACTCGAAGGGCTGGTCTAAGAGAGTGGATAGGTTTGTACTGCGGGTGGCCTCGGGGGCAAATTGAATGAGCTGTGGCCTGGAGTCTTTACCTTGGCGCGCCTCAACTAAAAGTTTGGGAGAAAAAACGAGATGAGATTCAGCTCGTCTTTCTTGTGCAGCTTTTTGGGCGCGAGCGGCGGCAAGGTAGCCTTCGTGGCTGTGGCGCACTTGGGACAGAAAGCCCTCAAGCGTTAGAGTTTCTGCGCCAGGGTGAGGACTAGGCGGGGTGCCATGCAGAGTGCCATGAAGAGTGCCATGAAGCGCAGACGCCTCTAAAGCGTGGCAAAAAAAGAAGTGGCAAAAAAATATGAAAAAGCTCTGGAGCAAGCGGCGCATGCAGGGTCTCTGCAGCTTGCAAGTCTGGGGCACTGAGGGCTCACGGTAGAAGCCATTCTTGTTCTTGGGGGGTCGGGAGGCGGCACTGCGTGCGTCTTCCGAAGAGAAAATAACGCAAACGGGCTACTGCGCGGTAGGCCAGATCCGTGAGCCACCTGGGCAGAGTCCCCAGCACGAGAGCCAGCAGTCCTAGTGCACCTCCCCAGGCCATCCCAATTTTTAAAACAGCCTGAGAGCGCACGCTCCAGGGGTTTTTGGGTTGCGACGGATCGTAAAAAACGATTGAGAGAACATCTTTTTGGCCGGGTCGAAGCTCTGGGGGGAGTAAGCGCGCCGCAGTTTGGCCCTGCAGCGAAGCAAATTTGAGCCTTCCGCGAGACCCGCCCGCAAGGCCTCGCGTCATGCAAGCGTCCACGAGAGCGTTGCAGAGATTGCAAACTCCATCAAAAAAAACGATTCCCTCGGGGCGGGGTGTTTCTTCGATGAAATCCAGACTTGCGCCAAAGGTTTCTCGGCTCCTGAAGAGGCTCCACGCGGCGAGCAAGAGTATGGCTGCGGAGATCACCGTCCCAGAGAAAAGAAGAGAAGTCTTTTGCCCTAGCCATACAAAGAGCGCCGACAGGGGGATCACGGTGGCGCGAATGAAGTTGGGAACGGTCGAACTCACGGTGCTTCGCAGATTGGTCCCGAATTGTTCTGCTGTGGAACTCAAGAGCACCGCCCAATATCCAGAGGCAAACCCCAGATAGGCCGAGAGTTGGTAGAATTCGTCGACCGTGCGGTCGTGAAAATTTAGAAAAATGGCTACTCCGATTGCAGTGAGGAGCAGAAAACTTGCGACGGCCGCGCGCCGACGGCGCAGCCATTGGCTCCAGACACCTGCCAAGAAATCCCCAAGCACGGCGCCGGCGTAGCAATGCATGATGGCGCGGCCGACTTCGAGGTTTCCTTGAAGACGGAGTTCTTTTGCGATCTCCGGTGAGAATGTGAGGAGCACGCCCACGATAAACCAGATGGGCATGCCTTGGGCGATGGCGCCTAGGTATCTCCCGCGAAGTTTTTTTTCGATCAAAAGAGACCACCAGTCGCCCCGCGCGGCCCCCTGTGCACGTGCCTCAAGCTCTCTAAACAGAGCGGACTCCGAGAGTTGCACGCGCGCAAAAAGCAACGCTAGGCCCATCACGCCGCCCACCCAGTAGGCAGTGGTCCAGTGAAAACGTTCTGCCACCCAGCCGGCAAACACTGCGCCGTCAATCCCCATCGAAGCCACGATAGCCGTGGCAAGCCCTCGGCGCTCGGCCGAGCAGGCTTCGGAGACTAATGTGACGGCAGCCCCCAGTTCTCCAGCAAGTCCGACTCCAGCAACAAAGCGCAGAAAACCATAGGCCGGAATGGCAAATCCTTCCGGGAGCCAGACGATTCCAGCGTTGAGTAAGTTGGCAACCGAGTAGGTCAGGATGGAGCCAAAGAGGACGGCGAGTCGGCCGCGGCGGTCTCCTAAAATTCCCCAAAAAAGCCCTCCTGCGATGAGTCCTGCCATTTGAAGATTGATGAGAAGAACGCCCACAGAAAGGAGCGAG
>JBKCVM010000019.1:0-59985 GCA_046317855.1 Oligoflexia bacterium | reverse complement strand
GCGCGGTCCTGGTCTTTTATGGGCACTGGATCGCAATCGTCAACTGGCCAGCGCTGCAATCACTTGATCAGACACTGCAAACCCCCGCGCAGTGAGCCTCAGGCGCCCGGAGAGTTGGGGGTGGGGCTCAAGAAGTCCTTCTTTCTCGAGCAAGCGGGCCTTTTGCCTCTGTTCCGGTTTTTCGAGCCAGCCTCCTGGAAAACCATCGCTCAGGCGCAGTGCGAGCATCCAGTCCTCAAGCCGGGCCTCTTTTTCTGTGAGTTCTTCAGTCCATTCGACAGGCGGCCGGACCTCGGCGTAGCGGTGCAGAGCTGAAATGTTCTTCCAGCGGGCTCCGTGCGATCCCTGTGAGGGGTCAAAAGAATGCGCCGAAGGGCCTAGTCCCAGGTAGCCCTGGCGTTTCCAGTAGTTCAGGTTGTGACGGGCTCGGTAGTCCTGGTCTGCAGAGCGACGAGCAAAGTTAGAAATTTCGTAGTGATCAAAGCCCTTAGCCTGCATGAGGCGGTCAATCGCAAGCAGGTGCTCGAGCTGTCCATCTTCGTCCGGGAGCTCCCGGTGCATGCGGTGCGATTTTGGGAGTGTTAAAAGGTAGCAGCTCAGATGCGTGATCGGAAAACGGGTGAGTTCTTCTATGGCGCGTTCCACGTCCTCAACGCTTTGGCCCGGAACGCCGCACAAAAGATCGACTGAGACGTTGGTCATGCCAGCGGCAAAGATCGATTCTAGCGCCTGGAGTGCCTTGTCTCGAGAGTGAACTCTTCCGAGCCGGAGCAGTAAGTCATCGCGCAGGGCCTGAACACCCATACTGATGCGGTTCACCCCGAGAGCGCGGTATTGGCGCAAGCGTTCTTCATCGACCGAAGAGGGATTGGCCTCCATCGTCCATTCCGTTTCTGGAGTGACTGACGTGAACGTCCAGAGCGGCTCGAGGGTGCGGGCCATTGAGTCAGGTGGGGTCATGCTGGGCGTGCCGCCGCCCATAAAGATCGTATCGAGATGGGGGGCAAGGCGGTGGCCCTGTAGTTCAATTTCTGAGCGGAGTGCCCTCTCGAAAAGTGGAGCATCTCCCTCGGCTGTTCGTTCCCTCCCGATAGAGTAGAAGTCACAGTAGTGGCACTTCGTTTCACAGAACGGAAAATGCAGGTAGAGGGACGCCAACTTCATGCCGCCCCTGAATAGCCTGGGTCTTGTGTGGCGGTCACTTCGAAAATCGGCGAAACTAGCGGGCAGCATGAACACTGACATGAATCGGCACATGAATTGTCCTATCGATCGTCCTTTTGAAGAAACACTGAGCAACGGCATCCCTGTTGTTCTCCAGCACTTTGATGGAGCGGTGGCTTCTTTCTATTGGTGGAACCAGGTAGGAAGCATCGACGAGCAGAAGGGCGAGGAGGGATTTGCGCACTTTTTGGAACACATGCTGTTTAAAGACGCCAACGCCAAGGATACCGGAATGGCCTCGACCGGCAAGACTGCTCGAGCCATCGAGTCGTTGGGCGGGGACATTAACGCCTACACTTCGTTTGACCAAACAGTCTACCACGTCACCTGTGCGGAACATCATTGGGAGCAGGTGATCCGCGAGTTCTCGGTCATGGCCAGACCCCAGCGCTTCTTGAAGTCGGACTTTGAGCGCGAGCGAGAAGTGATTATCGAAGAGCTTAAGAAGAACGAGGACTCTCCTGAACGGCAGCATTTTCAGGCGCTTTTTTCTTCGACTTTTAAGACGCATCCCTACGGCCGCCCAGTGATCGGTTTTGAAAAGACTTTGCGTGCGGCAACTGTGTCAAAGCTTGAAGCTTTTTATCGGCGCAACTACGTAGCCTCGCGCATGGGCCTCATTTTGGTTGGGCCCATCGCCGATGGTTCGGGCGCGCGCGTCAAGAAGCTGCTTGCCCTCATGGAAAAGTATTTTGGTTCCCAGGTTTTTAAGCGAGGCCGTGCGCCGGTAGCCAGGGTGAAGCGCAAATTTGACCCGCTCTCGAGCGGAAAAATCCATGTCGCGCGCCGGCTTTTTGAAGTGCAGCTCCCCTCGGTCAATTTCTCGTTCCGCGTGCCTGAGCTCACCCATCCCGATATCGCACCGCTCGACCTCCTTTCGGGCGCACTGACGCTGGGCGAGAGTTCGCGTTTGTATCAGTCGCTTTTCAGTGAAAAAGCGCTCGTCACCGAAGTGAGCGGAGGAGTGTACGTGCCGAAGGATCCCGGCATGTTCTACTTCAATTTAGATGTGGATTCGCCGGCTAAGATGGAGCCTGCGCTTGACGAGGCGTTCAGGCTGATTCGGGAGTCGACCGAGCGCGAGCCCACCCGTCAGGAGCTCGAGCGAGTGCTAGCGCATGCCGAAAGTGAGAAGCTCTATGCTCTCCAAACGGCCGACGGTATTGCTTCACGCCTAGGTTTTCTGAGGTTCGTTATGGAGAATTTGGGCCACGACGAGCGCTACTTGTCTGAGCTCCGCTCAGTGACCCCCGAGCGCATCCGTGAGGTCGCTGCCCGTACACTCGAGCCTGCGCGACTCTCGGGCGCGTTCTTGGTTCCAAAAAAGATGGAAGGTGAGATCGACATCTCGATGCTCGAGCGCCTTGCACGAAGGCATCTCAACCAGGCCAATCCCGAGAAATCCAAAGCGCGCGCACTCAAGGTCCCTGAAAAGGCGCCTTATGAGGAATGGGTGATGCCTTCAGGACTCAAGGTGATTCATCGTTACCGACCGCAGTCACATGTCGTGAGCGTTCAGGTGGCATCGCTGGGTGGCCTGAGGCTCGAGCTTGCCGATCCACTTTTTTCAAGGGACGAAGACTGGGGTGTCAGCCAGTGCATGGCGATGACTTGGACCAAAGGCACACCCACTCGCACTGCCCGGCAGGTGGCTGAGCTAGTTGAAGGCAAAGCCGCTAGCCTTGACGGATTTTCTGGCCGTAACACGGTGGGATTGCACCTGACTTGCTTGGCTCGTGATTTCGTCCAACTTTCGACGCTTTTTGAAGACGTTCTTGTCAACGCCACTTTTCCTGAAGAAGAAGTCCAGCACTCGCGCCGGGTGATGGAAGACACGCTCAGGACGATCGAGGACCACTCGGGGCAGCTCTGTTCCAAGTACTTTCTCGAGAGCCTGTTTTTGCAGCACCCTTACGGAGCCCTCAGTACCGGTTCTTTTAAGAGCGTTTCTACTTTTGGTTCACAAAAGCTCCAGCGTTATCTTGGGCAATGGGTCCGGCCTGAGCGGAGCGTGGTCTCGATCGTCGGAAATATTTCTCGTGCGGCGGTTGAGAGCTGGCTGGCGACACTCGAGCAGCACTGGAGGGCCGTGCGCCAGAAGGTCCCCGCCCGTGAGATCATTGGGGCGATTGCGCCCGAACCCCCACTTCCTGGCCCGCGCTGGGCTGAAAAACGGCTCGGACGTGAGCAGGTCCACATCATTCGAGGGGGGCTGGGTGCCACGCTCGACTCCAAGGATCGGCATGCTCTCCGACTCTTGCACACGATCCTGGGTGGACAAAGTGGCAGGCTCTTCATTGAGCTCCGTGAAAAGCAGAGTCTTGCCTATACGGTTTCTCCGATGGGGTTTGAAGGCGTCGAACCCGGGTATCAGGGGGTTTACATTGCGTGCTCTCCAGACAAGGAAAAGAAGGCGCTCGAGGGCATCGATGCAGTGCTGCGCACGCTGGCTAAAAAGGGCCCCGCCCGGGCCGAGATGGAGCGAGCGCGCGAGTACTTTCTGGGCCGCCGTGCAATGGACATGCAGAGCGACTCGTCGCTGGCAAGCTACTACGGGCTTGAGCTTCTGTACGGACTGGTTCCACCCACCGAAGCGCAGGTCATGGAGCGCCTGGCCAAAGTAAGGCCATCCGACATTCAAGAGGTCTGCCGTAAATATTTTGTAGAGCCCCACCAGGTGACCTGTGCAGTGGGTTGATTCTGAGGGTTTCAAAGCCTTTTTGACTGTATTTACTGCGCTTTTTGTTGCCCTCGACATTTTGGGGGCACTTCCGGTCTACTTTGGGATCTCGAGGTCGATTCCGGCCGATGGGCGCCGAAGGGTAGTGGACGTTTCGATGGCAGTTGCCTTGGTCACTGCGCTCGGTTTCCTATTTCTTGGGCAATCGATTTTTCGGTTGATCGGAATCCAGTTGGTGGACTTTAAAATTGCGGGCGGACTTGTATTGCTGCTGATCTCTCTTGCTGATCTTGTCGGAAAACCGGAGCACGAGAGCCGTGTGACGGGTTCCACCGGAATTGTGCCGCTTGCCGTACCCATGATCACTGGACCTGCAGTACTCACGACGCTCATTCTTCAGGTAGGAGAGTTTGGCTATCGGGTGACGATCGCTGCGCTGATCGCCAATTATGTCATTGCATGGGTCTTGCTCAGAAATTCTGAGAAAGTATTCAAGCTTTTTGGAAAGGACGGTGCTGGAGTGCTCTCCAAGCTTGCAGCGCTACTGCTTGCCGCGATTGCCGTTTCAATGATCCGCGGTGGGTTGATTGAGACCTTTGCCGTCCGCGCTTGAGGGCTCTGACTCAGCTTCGTGATCAAAGGATTCAAACGAGCAGTGGTAGCTCACTTTAAGTTTTCTTAACGCCCTGTGAAACTCTTCTTCACCGTCGGGTTCCGATGCTTCTGCAAAATCGAATCTGAGCTGCTCCCATTCACTGGGAGCGTTTCCGGCTTTAAGAGCTCTCTCAAAGGCCTTCACAAGGGGCTTCAATTTTTTGGGTGAAATCAGCGGTTGAATGGTTTTTGCAAATTGCTCGCCGCTTCTAGTTTTGCGTGCTGCTTGCACTCCCTCTTCGAATACTACGCGAACGCGGGCGGCCTTCGAGCGTTGCTCGAAATACCGGGCTAACCCCTGCGGAAGATCGGGAGAAAGTTTGAGTTTCTCGATCGAATTTTGAAGCACTGGGAGAGAATCCGACAGAGGCGTCTGCTCGGGGCTGATTTGATGGATCGCCTTGAGCTGAGAGTCTGAGACCGAAGCCGGCCCCTGGAGCTGGCAAGGTTGCCCAAAGAGCATGACCTGAATTGAACCTGCTTGTGCCGGAGCGGCCGCACCCAGCAGAAGCGTAAGAAGAATTGGGGCAAGCGACAGATTCATGACGTTAAGTGCCTTTGCATTGAGCCTAACACATTCTTGTAGCCCCTGTGTCAGGTTTTACCTGTGTAGTTTGACTGCGGCCACAGGGAGCGTAGCATTTAAAGATAGGTATGGCCGGAAACCCAAAGTCCGCCTTAAAGCTGATTGCAAGACCGGAGGAGTTTTTCTTTGAGCTCATTCGCGACTCGCTGTCGCGCCAAAAACTGAAGCTTGCCCCAGAGATCGAGTTCTATCTGGTGAATCTCATGAATCGATTCATCAGTACGGAGACTCTCTTTTTTAGAGATGGAGAGGGGCAAGTGCGTGAAGAGCCTCTGGCGCTCATGCTCAAAGACGCGATGGACCAACCTCACCGAGAGGCGCAAAAATCTCTTTTTCAGCACGTGGGAGACTTTTCTCTTTATGTGGCCGGCTATTTTCAAGAGAGCTTTAGTCGGCGCTCGGTGGATTTGGATTATTTTATTGGCATGGGTGGCGCTGCATACGGTGCCGTTGCTTCGCGAGAGACGGTTTCTTCAAGGCAAAAACTCTATGATGAGCTCTCTCAGAAGTTTGGCCAATGCGTGGAAGTTCTTGCGGACGTGAGTGAAAAGACGACTCCAAAACGAGAGACCGACCTTTTGAGAACCTATGAGCGGTGGATTCGTACGGGCAGTGAAAAAGCAGCCAGAGCTCTTCAAGAAGCCGGAATCATGCCCACTACTCAGAGTCGCCACAGTCGAAAGACGATCCAGTAGTTATCTTTCGTTCAGCAACGCCAATCCCGATATCAACAGCGCGTCGGCAAGATTGGCGTCAACAACCTCAACGCGTGAAATGCCTGAGGCCTTCATAAATCCTCGGACTAGAAGCAGGTTGGAGACTTGTGAATTGGCGTATTTGCTATTCAATTGCTCATCACTTTTTTGAGCTTGAACTTGAAAGGTGGCATCCAAGTCTTCTGGAGTGTACGAATTCTGCTCAGTTCCAAGAACCTGTCGAACTTGCGTTAAGACGCTCGAATAGTGAACTCCTCCCAGTCCAAGGACCCTGAGTCGGCTGAGGGAGTCGGGCAGAAGGGCTTGACTAAAGGACGAAAGCTCTTGTTGAGCGCGCTGGCTCACCTGATCAAGCACTTTGCGGGCAATAGGCAGGCCCACGGGATTGGGGCTTGAGCCTTTGCTAGCCTGGGTCCCTTTAGCGTCTCTCTGCATTTGTAGAGTCATCTCGCGTCCAGCGATTGAAGCAAAAGTTCCCAGGTAGACATCATAGTCGCTGGGGCCTTTTCGTCGAATCATCTGCATGCTCCCGCCGCCGATATCCCAGACTACGACTTCTCTGCCGGACTCACCCAGGGTGAGGGTGGCTGCCGCATATCCCAGAATTGCCTCCTCGAGATTTGAGACGATCCGAGCCTGCAGAACTTTCGGAAGAGAGGCAAAGAACTGCGCTGAATTTTTTGCTTCTCTAAAGATCTGCGTCCCTACGGCATAAAATTCGGTAGCCCCTTTTTGACGGGCCTCGGAGATCAATGACTCAACGACGCGTTTTCCGAGTGCGAGGGTTTCTTTTGGAATCTCGAGCGGAGTTTCGACCGGGATTTGGCTGCCAGCTTTATTTTTGGCTGCGCCTGCTGCTGTCGCTTGAGTGGCGTCTTTAAAGCCCGTTTTTTCAGAGCGATCCAGGAGTATTGCTTCGATCTTTTGTAGGCAGGTATCCACTCGGGCCACCTTGAGCTTGAAGCTCGAAGAGCCCAGGTCCAGCGCCGCGCGGGTGGTGATGCAGTTGGATCCTGGTCTTCTCCAGAGACGCCACTCTTGCCGGCTAAGCCAGCCTGCCCCTACTGCGGTTCCTAGAAAAAGGGCTGCAAGGGGCCAAAGTTTATTCGATTTTTGCCGAAACAATGCTGTCTCCAACCTTGATCTTCTTGGCGACATCCATGCCCTCGGTCACTTGACCAAAGACAGTGTACTGGTTGTCCAGGTGAGGGTGGCGGCCCAGCGAGATGTAGAATTGTGAGTCCGCCGAGTTGGGGTCTTGGGCGCGTGCCATGGCGACCGTCCCTTCGGTGTGGCGGCGAGAGTTAAATTCGGCTGGCAGTTTCTGCCCGCTTCCGCCCGTCCCATTGCCCAGAGGATCGCCGCCCTGAATCACAAAGCCCGGAACGACACGGTGAAAATTCAGCCCGTTGTAAAAACCCTGCTGAATCAGTTCAGACATGCGGGCCACGGTCTTGGGCGCATCCTTGGAGTAAAACTTGTATTTGATGACGCCTTGGCTCGTGGTCAAAACCGCGGAGGACTTTGAGAGTCCGTTTTCGTCGGTGTTGAGGTCGATAGCGGTAGATCCTGGAGCTGCTGCTGGAGTCATGGCGGGAGTGTTTCCTTCTTTAGATTGATCTGAGTTTTGAGGGTTTCCTTGTACAGTGTCTGCCGAGGGAGTTCCTTCGGACAAAGGTTCAGAAGACGACTTTTTGTAAGCAATAGCCCCATAGATGAGGCCAGCAGTGATCAGAGCAAGGAGCACTGCGGGTACGCGACGAGCATTCATGAATTGACACCTCTTTGCGCCGAGCACTATGACCGAGCCAAAGGCATGGCTCAAGTCCCAAATCGAAGGCATTCTGAAGACGGACCCGTGATGGGGCTCTTTGATCACATCGAAGAGCTGCGTTCCCATCTGATGCGCTGCTTGTATCTGTTCGTGGCGGGTTTCGTGATCTGCTACTTGGTAGCCGAGCCCATGCTGGAGTTTTTGCGTCGGCCGCTCTTTGCAGCTCTCCCGCCCGAGCAGCAAAAACTACATTTCACCTCGTTATTCGAAAATTTTTTGATGCACATCAAAGTGGCTGGATACGGGTCACTGGCTCTCTTCGCGCCTTTTTACTTTCTTGAGATTTGGAAGTTCGTCTCTCCCGGTCTGAGGCCCAATGAGCGGAAGTGGGTAGTCCCTTTTGTGGTCTCGGGAGCGGTTTGCTTTTTGGGTGGGGCGGCCTTTGCCTACTACGTGCTGTTTCCAGTGGGCTTTAAGTATTTTGTCCAATACGGCGGTCCGGCCGATGTGCCGATGCTCACGATTTCGGCATACTACGACACTTGCCTCAAGCTCATGCTTCTATTTGGGCTGGCCTTTGAGTTGCCTGTCCTCGTGGTTTTTTTGGGTTTTTTTGGTCTGGTGAGTGCTCAGGGGCTGAGACAAAATCGGCGGACGGCCATCCTGGGCATTACTGTGGCTTCGGCGCTTTTTGCTCCTCCTGATGCCATGTCCATGTTGATCTTGATGGCTCCTCTCATTCTCCTTTACGAGGCGGCTATCTTGATCGTTTCGTGGATGCAAAAGGGCCAAAAAACGGTCTCAGAAAAGCACCCTTGGGCTTAAAGGTGAGCGTCAAAGTCAGAAAGACGGAGTTGCTCTGGCCGGTTGCCTGTGCTAGTCCGAGCAAACCCTTGCTCGTGGAGGTTTTCTACGGGCTTTTGGGCCAAGAACTAACCGGCTCATTATCCACAAGGAGGAATCATGGCCAACACGACTCCGGGACTACTTCCCGGTTTTGAAACTACATTCATCACTCGATCAGAGCTCTCCGACGAGGGACTGAAAGCCATTCAAGAACGACTGAATGGTGTCGTCGCTCAGTTTGGCGGCGAGCTGATCCATCAAGAAGACTGGGGCAAACGCAAACTCGCTTACCCGATCGCTAAGGAGTCCCGCGGGCACTACACGTATTTCGTGTACACTGGCAAAGGCGACGTGGTGCACGAGATCGAGCGTAACTTGCGCCTAAATGACCAAGTCTTGCGTTTTCTCTCTGTAAATCTCGAAAAAGAGTTCAACGGAGAAGCTTTCAAGAAGGCTCGTGTCGAACAGCAAGCTGCCGCTAAGCGCCGCGAAGAAGAGCGTGAGGCTCGTCGTGAAGAGCGGATGAGCGCAATGGGCGGAGAGCGTCGGGGATATTCTCCGCGCCAAAGTGGCGATCAGTCCGAGTCTGCTGGATACCAAGAGTAAAATTTTAAGTTTTAAACGGAGAAATAACTATGGCTTTTAATCGTGAAGATAGGCGGGACGATCGCCGGGACGATCGCCGTGACGATAGAATGGATGGAGCGCGTGACGGTCGTGATGAGGGAGCAGATGATCGCGGCTCTCGGCGCAGTGGGTTTAGCCGCAAGAAAACATGCCGCTTCTGTTCGGATCAGGACTTCATTATGGATTACAAAGATGTTCGCATGATGCAGTCCTTCGTGAGTGAGCACGGCAAGATCACTCCTCGTCGGATCTCGGGTAACTGCGCAATGCATCAGCGCAAGTTGACCTCGGCAGTGAAGCGCGCAAGAAATTTGGCGCTCGTAGGTTATGTTACTTCGGGTCACTAATCGATTGCAGTGATCGATTGCGGTGATCTCTCCAGAGAACGATCCTAGTTTAGGGCCTGTCTCAGCTCCTCAGAGAGAAGCTGGGGCGGGCCCTTCTCGTTTGCCGCTTTGGCTGAGGCTTTCTCCTTTTTTCTTGGGGGCTTCGCTTTACGTTAGCCTTTTCTTGGCAATTTTAGCTCCCGTTCCGTTGGCCTGGCTCAACCACGCTGCGGGCAGGAGGCTGGCTTTTCTAGCAACACTCACTAACTCTCTCCTGATCTGGGCGCTTGCTAGCTGGAGTGGGCTCTTGGGGTTTGTGATTTTGGTCGTTTGCCCGGCTTGGGCTATTGCCGAGGCAGGACGTTATTGGGTCGGACGCCGTCGGAGCGCTCAGGCTAGGCTGTTCTCTATCCTTTTTGCTGGCGTTATGGCCGTCGCGGTTGGTGGAGTTGGGGCTCTTCTGGCGTGGTCCGTGGCCAAGCAGGTGACACCTGCCGAGGAAGTCAGAAAGACCGTAGAGTGGCTCGGGGAGCAAATGAGCGCGCAGGCCCCCGCTGGAAAGTGGGATGCCGCCGAGTGGGAAGCCCAAAAAGAGCAGTGGATTAAAAACCTGCCCTCTTCATTGGCTATTGCAGCGCTCTTGCAATCGTGGATTGTGCTGACGCTGATGATTCGACTGAATCCGGCAAAGTTTCGTGAAAAACTGGGTGTGCCTTTGGGATACCTTCGGGGGTGGAAGACCCCAGAATTCTGGATCTGGCCAACTTTAGCTTTTGGTTTTGCCTGGGTGATGACGCGAGGGTGGCTTTCGGACCTGGCCTGGAATGGACTCAAGTTTTGTTTGGCGCTCTACGCTTTGCAGGGCGTTGCGATTGTGAGTGTCGTTTGCGATGTTTGGGGAATTCGGGGCTTTGGGCGAGTTCTAGTTTTCTTTCTGGTCTTGGGAGTGATGACCCCGTTGCTTTTGGCCATGGGTTTTTTCGACCTGTGGTTTGACTTTAGATCTAAACTCAGGCAATCGTAGGCGCCTCTGAGGAGTTTTATGCAGGTCATTCTTCGTGAAAACGTGGCGAATCTGGGTCGCATCGGGGACATTGTGAAAGTCTCGGACGGTTATGCTCGCAATTTTCTTCTCCCGCGTAACCTGGTGTTCATCGCAGATGAATCCAATGTGCGCGTGATTGAACATCATAAGCGCGCCCTCGAAAAAAAGCGTCAGTCCATGAAGGCCTCTGCTCAGGCATTGGTTGAAAAAATGGCGGGTTTGACGCTGACCATCGCCCGCAAAGTAGGCGAGCACGACAAGTTGTTTGGCTCGGTGAGCTCTGGAGACATGGTTGAAGCCTTGGCAAAGGCTGGTTTTGAGATTGAGCGTCGCTCCATTCAAATGACTGAAGCGATTAAGACTCTGGGGGCGCACACGGTTACCGTACGCCTTCTTCCAGAAGTTTCGGCAACGGTGAAGGTCCTAGTTACTAAAGAATCCTGATTTGTTGAGGTGGGGGAAAAATGCCAGGATCGCCCTTTTTTTCCGGCGATCCCGCGTTTACCCGCGGAAGCGGTGGCGTGGGGTCTTCGAAGGTTCCCCCTCATTCGTTAGAAGCAGAGCGCTCTGTTCTAGGGGTCATTCTTCTTAAAAATGACGCTATCTTTGAGGTTCAAGAGCAGGGCCTTGAGGCTCGCGACTTTTATCTCTCAGCTCATCAAAAGATTTTTGAAGTGCTGACGGCTTTGGCCCGTAAAGGTGAGCCGCTGGATCTCCTCACCTTGACTAACGGCCTGCGAGATCGCCAGTGGTTCGATGAAATCGGGGGAACCGCTGCGCTTACTGCGCTGCTAGACGACACTTTTGCGGTTTCAAATGTAGGATATTACGCCCAGATCGTTCGCACGAAGGCTCAGCTTAGGCGAATGATTGGCACTTGTACTGATATTGTTGAAGAAGCTTATGCTCCGGTAGAGGATCTCGAAAGCTTTCTAGATGACGTCGAACGCAGGGTTTTTGAGGTCAGTGACACTCAGGCCAACAAGACCTTTGCCAACATGAATGAGCTTCTGGTGGATGCCATGAAGCGTATCGAGGAGCTGGCTCAACGGAAGGCCGATGTCACTGGCGTTGAGACGGGCTTCAAAGATTTCGATCGGATTACGACGGGGCTTCACCCCGGGCAAATCATCATCGTGGCTGCTCGACCTGGGATGGGTAAGACGAGCTGGTTTCTTTCGGCTCTTCAGCATGCCGCGATTAAGAACAAAAAGACGGTTGCGCTCTTTTCTCTCGAAATGTCGGCGCAAGAAATCATGTTTAAGCTGCTTTCCGGGCATGCTCGAATCAGTTCACGTTCACTCAAGTTGGGGCGTCTGATGGACCGTGACTGGCAGAGGCTGGCCCAGGCCGCTGATGAAATGAACAAGAGTTCGATCCATATCGATGACTCCGGCACTTTGACGGTTCTGGATATTCGCGCTCGATGTCGGCGGCTTCTTGCTCGAGAAAAGAAGCTCGATCTCGTTGTTGTGGATTATCTTCAGCTCATGAAGGGGTCAAAGGCCTCTCAAAAGGGGGATGGGTCACGCGAGCGTGAGATCTCTGAAATCAGCCGCGGGTTGAAAGAGCTGGCCAAGGAGTTGAAAGTACCCATTATTGTGCTCTCACAGCTTAACCGTGGAGTCGAAAGTAGGCAGGATAAAAGGCCGATGCTTTCGGACCTCCGCGAATCGGGTGCCATCGAGCAGGACGCCGACATGGTCGTCTTCATTCATCGAGAAGATTATTATAATCGCGATAAAGAAAATCCGCCCAACCCAGAAACCAAGGGTGTGGCCGAGATCATTCTGGCTAAGAACCGTGCGGGCGAGACTGATACCGTCAAGCTGGGCTGGATCGGGGAGTTCACACTCTTCGTCAACTTGGGTGATGAGCCCCAGGGAGCTCAGGCCTACCCCGCGCGTTCTCCAGAGCGGGGAGCTCCAAGTTTCTAAGGGGTTTCAGTAGCTTGACAACATGCGTCAGGTTTTAGAAGGTGACGCGTCCATGCGCCTCAACGGAGTCTTCTCATTCTTTGCCCTCCCCATTTTTATTTTGGGGTTTACGGGCTGCTCGCTGGGTCTGTTTTCGGATGGCAGGGACCCGGCTGTTCTCAAGCAACCCCATTATCGGCAGATCAATTCGGCCTGCGCAGAAATAAATCTTAAAAGTGCGATTTCGGTTCCCCAGATGAGAGCCATCCTAGCCTGTTTGAACTCGTATGGGGCTTTGGATGGGTTTCAAAAGCTTTCGGATGCGGCAAAAGATTCTGAGCTTCAACCGTTGGTCAATGTTTTGAATCGGCAGTTCTTAGAGAAGCCCGAGGTCCTTTTTCAGTTTCAAGAAACTTACCGTCAGTGGGTGAATTCAGGAAGGTTGAGCAAAGATCTGGAGGCCCTCGGGGCTCTGTTGTCCGGAGCGCTCGCTCCGTTGCCGGGGCTTGGCAATCAAAAAGCTAAAAGGGGTCCGATCCACGGAGGGGTTCCGGCCGATTCAAAGATTTTATCAGCGGCCCGAGTGCTTTTTGCTGAATTTGAGCCATCCGATCTTGCGCATTGGCTTGGAATCTTGGCTGCCGTGGCCGATTCTCCCTCTTTTGTTTCGCTTAGCCGAAAGTTTTCTGGGTCTCCTCAATCTCGAGCCTCAGTGATCTTAGGGGGGTTGCGTTTTCTTCAGTTGCTGAGACAGCCGGGACGAGTGGAATTGGATCGCATGGTGCTCCAGGAGATCTCGAGCGGAAGAATCTTTGAGATCATGGATGATTTTTCAGAAACCTACGGCGAGGGGGGCGACCTCCGTGAGGCGGTGGAGCATTTGTCCTCTTTTTTTGGACAAGTCTCACAGGATTTGCCTGGGCTTTTAATGTTTTTTCACGGACTTCGTGAGCCCATTCGCTGCATTCGACAGACTCAGTCGATGCCCGATCCAGTTCTTTTTGCCCTCCACGAGCTCGCTGAAAGATCTCATTTGGATGCCGAGCGGTTTTTGAGGCGCGATACTGTGCTGGATGCCGCGCTCATGAATGCCTTCTGTGACTACCCCAATGCGCTTTCCAGTCACTACGGCGCCTACAAAAAAATCCTTTTGACGGATTCAATCTTCACGATGGCAGCATTTGCCAATTCCTTCACCCATCGGGGAGCTGCGGTTTGGCTTGCAGATTTTGTGGCGGGTAAGGCAGCTCGACTGCCTGTGACTCCGCTCGCGGAGCTTGCACCTGTGCTCATGGAGCTCCAGAAAATCGATGCCCTTCCGGATTTGCTTCTCGTGCTTGCGCTGGTGCGGCCGCAGGACAGACCGCTTCTCCAGAGAGCTGCTACTGCTTGGATCTTGCCGCGCCCTGAGCTCGAGGGCTCTTCATTTCATGACATTTTCGTAGACGCTCTGATGCGGGCCACTCCTGAGAGTTTCGATGTACTTCTTCATGCTCTGGGCAGCCTGGTTGAGCCCGTTGGGCTACTCGCTCTGAGGCACGCTCTTTTTCTAACAGGCGATCATCCACTGATTGGCAGTGTTCGTGCGTTTCTGGACGACCCGGGGCTTGCCGCTCAGTTCTTAGGGTCGCTCCGAGCGCTGGCAGCTCGGCATCCTCAAGAATGGATCAATGCTTTGACAGAGCTCAGAGAAATGTCCAAAAGCAAGGATGGCAGGCTTGCGGATCTCACGGCTGCGGTGCTGCGAATGCTTTCTAAAACGGCAGATAAAGGACGCACGCAAATAAGAGCGGCGAGACCTGGCGCCCCGCTAGAAAGGTCTGCGCTGGTGGAGTGGCGAGCCCACTCGTTGGCGAGCAGCGACCTTAGCCTGCGTTGGCCGCGCCCACTGGAGCCGATGCTGGGATGTGATCAGCTCACTCCTTGGGTCAGGTTGGATCTATATGACGCCCCCGGTTTTGAGAGTCTGGTGCAAGCGTATTTAGATTGTTTGGGAGCTTCCGGAGATTCACTTCAGAGTCTTTCGGTTTTGAAATTGGGGAGCGGACAGTTGCTTCTCCATCAGTTCATTGACTCCATTCGCGACTTCAAAGCAGAGCCTGCCTATTTGGATCGTGCCTTTAGGATTCTTTTCGATGGGGCTGGGGTGGCTCGAGCTTCGGCTCTTTTGGATGCATCTGTTCCGTGGTTGTCCGCTGATACCGGGCGTGGGACGTGGATTGCCGCAGTGGTGGAGGCACTTTCAAAAACTTGGGGTGGGGCTCGGTCTGCATTTCGTAAGATGGAGCCCAAGCTAGCCGAGGTTCTGCGTGGCGATTTGTTGCCGGGTGCGATTTCTTCAGTGTGGGAAGCCTGGGAGAACCGAGGGCCACGTATTCCATTTTCGGACTCTGAAGAGTTCGATTTGAGACCCTTTCAAGATGTTCTCAGGCGGTATGAGTGTCTTGAGGATTCAGCTTCACAGCGAGCCAGAATTGATGAATTGGCCGCAGATTATCGCGACTCAGTGATGGGTTGGCGGTTGGATCCAGTTACGGGTCGGCCGCCGCAGCGCTGGGACCTTGAGCAACTCAAGAGCGACTTGAAGCAGATTTTTCCACACTTTGCAGACCCTGCGAGAGGGCATCTTCCTGAAGGGCTCTCGCAGTTCATGAGAAGATTCTCCAACAGCGCAGAACTCTCGGATTGGATTGCGCTTCGAGCCAACGATTGGCGAGTGATTCCTTACTTTTATCCTGGAGAAAAAGCTCCTCGTGCAAAGATCGTTAATTCTTTAGATCTGCTCGAACTTCTGCTCATTAATGCTGATTTTAATTTTGGATCTTCGCAGAATTACGCCTTCAAATTTCTGACCGCTATTGCGCTGGCTTGGGGCGATGAACCTCGGGAGCGGTGGCCAGCCTATATTCGGGCCAAGTATGGAAACGGTAGGCGCCCGCCTACTTTGGCTGAAGCTTATTCTGAGATTCTTGGCACGCTTGAGTTTTCTGAGAAGGTGATCGGCTACCCCAAAATGCCTGAATGCTCGGGAGAACGAGATCGCTCGGGGTTTTTTCCTGCCTGGTTAGAGGCGCGGGTCTTTAATATGCGCCAGTTGGTTGCAGTCATTGAAGAAGGGCTCCCGAAGAATGGGCTTTCTCTTTCTGGCAGGGCGGGGGGAATGAGACTGCTCAGAAATCTTCTTTTCGACATGTACCTCTCGACTCCAGGTACAAGAGTTGATCATCGCCATGCGGCGGCGGGTTCTCAGCATGCTTTTTTTGTTGCAGTCCGTTTGGCCCATATGGGCGTGTTCAGGCAGATTTCGCGCGGTTCGAGACTTGCGCTCCTTCCTGAAAATCAGGGTGCTGCAGAAGGGAGGCGTATTTTTGATTCGGTCGTTGAGGGTCTAGTGGCCATGGTTCGGGAGCCAGGGTCTGCCGAGTTGATCCGCACGGCACTGATGGGGGGAGAAAAAGAAAAAGATGACGTCATCCAAGTTCTCTACAGAGCTGTGATTCATCCTGAAAAGGGTCCCCTGCTCCGAGAATCTCTGCTCTACTTGACAGCCATCATGAAGACCCCTGAGCTCGCTGATGAGGTGATCTCGTTTGGGGGCTTGCTCTTTGGATACGCCCGGCCCGAAGTGTTTCAGACGATGAGCGTTTGGCTCGATCTTCTCTCCTTGGATTCAGTCCGAGGCGGGTTGGGGGCTCTCCAAAAGCGGGGTGCCGGAGTTGAGCTGTCCCGTTTGTTCGGAGCTTTGCCTACGGCAGAGGCGATCGATCTTTTTAGAGCGAGCCAAAAACCTGAAGTCAAAGCTGCTTGGCAGGAGGTGGCCCGCCGGACACAATGGCTTCTTGCCGTAAGAGACCAGAGGTCGGGGATCCTTTGGGGCGCAAATCCCGACTCGGCGGTGTTACCTTCGAGCGCCGTTGAGCTTTTAACTTCGAAGGAACTCCGTCAATTTCTTGCCGATCAATGTGACCATCAAGGTCCAAGTGAGTTTTTAGATGCCTTGGCCTTAGATCCGCAAGGATTTGCTCGGTTATTCGAAGCTATCGGAAATGCGTCACGTCGCGGTGAGATTCAGGAGCTGATTAAGTCATTCCGACGCGCGCTTCCCTTGACCTCTGACGGCCCTGGGTCCGAAAATGGACGTCATGTCCATCGCCACCACTGACGTCCGCGCCCTCACTGAGGAAATCAAATTACAGAGTCGCTTTGTAGATCAGCTGCTTTCAGAAACTTCGAAAGTAGTCGTGGGTCAGCAGACTCTTCTTGAGCGTCTCTTAATGGCGCTTTTGTGCGATGGGCACGTTCTGCTCGAGGGGTTGCCGGGTCTTGCTAAGACCCTCACGATCAAGACTCTCGCAGATGTGATTCACGCAAATTTTCAGCGAATTCAGTTCACTCCGGATTTACTTCCGGCGGATCTCATCGGAACGATGATTTTCAATCCAAAAACCGGTGACTTTTCTCCTAAAAAAGGACCTATTTTTACGAATCTAGTTTTGGCTGACGAAATTAACCGAGCTCCCGCCAAGGTGCAGAGCGCGCTTCTTGAGGCCATGGGTGAGCGCCAGGTCACCATTGGAGAGACCACCTACCGGCTCGATGATCCGTTTATCGTGCTCGCAACTCAAAATCCGATCGAACAGGAGGGGACCTATCCCCTTCCCGAGGCACAGCTTGACCGTTTCTTGTTTAAGATCAAAGTAACCTATCCGACCCTTCAGGAGGAAAAAGGTATTTTGAATCGAATGGGCGGAGTCAAAGCCCCCACGGCGCAAAAGGTCTGTCAGCCCCAGCAGATTCTTGAGGCGCGCGAGTTGGTCTCGCGCAGTTACATGGACGAGAAAATCAAAGATTACATTCTGGGAATTGTGTTTGCGAGTCGGTATCCAGAAAAGGCCGGTCTCCCTCAACTCAAACCTTGGATTCAAGTGGGAGCCTCACCCCGAGCCACCCTTTCGCTTGCTAAGTCTGCACGAGCTCATGCATTTGTCGAGCACCGAGGATTTGTGACTCCTGAGGACGTCAAGGCGGTGGCTTATGATGTCCTCAGACACCGCATTCTTGTGACGTTTGAGGCTGAAGCCGAGGGCGTGGACAGCGAGCGCGTCATCCAGAAGATCCTGGAGCGGGTCGAGGTTCCGTAAGGTGCATTCGCCCAAGTTTTCATCCGATTCGATCAAGAAAATCAGGCAGCTCGAATTCATCACGCGTCGGTTGATGGATGACATGATGACGGGAGGGTACCGGAGCGCTTTTAGAGGCCAAGGGGTTCAATTCTCTGAGCATCGAATCTACTTTGCTGGCGATGATGTCCGTCACATTGACTGGAAGGTGAGTGCGCGTTCGCGCGATATTCTAGTCAAAAAATTCGAAGAAGAGCGTGAGCTCACTGTTCTTCTTTTGGTCGATGCATCCGCCTCCCAGTTTTTTGGGAGTCAGACTCGACTGAAGTCTGATGCATCAATCGAGATAGCCGGTATGTTGGCATTTGCTGCGGCGCTTGGGGGCGACAAAGTTGGGCTCGTGATTTTCTCGTCAGAAGTCGAAAAAGTAATACCCCCCAGAAAAGGTAAGGCTCACGTCTCGCGGCTGCTCAAAGAACTCATGGAGCATCGCCCACGGCAGTCCGGAACCCGCTTAGCGGTTGGCCTCGATGCTGCGGGTCGAGTGATGAGTCATCAAGGGATTGTTGTTGTAGTGAGTGATTTTCTTGCTGAGGGATATGACGCTTCACTGCGCCGATTGGCGAGGCGCCATGACGTGGTTGCAGTTCAGGTACAGGATCAAGTCGAGAAACAAATGCCAGCGGTTGGTTTTCTGCATGTGATCGATCCGGAGACGGGAGCCCAGCGAGTAGTAGAGACGGGGTCCTACCTTTTTAAGCGCTGGCTTGCCGAGTTCATGGCAGGTCACGCCGGGGCGCGAGATTCTGCTCTAAAGTCTGGGCGTGTAGAGCATCTTTTAGTTGATGCTGCCCAAGATATGTCTGATGCATTAGTGAGGTTTTTTAGAGCTCGCGCTGCCAGGAGAAGCAGATGACAAAAGGTTATGCGCTGGGACTCTTGATCGCTATCCAGGTTTGGGCACTCGAGCCGACCGACCAGCCCGTGTATGAAGTCCAGCGATACTATTCTGCCCCGCAGTCGCAGAAGATAGATCCGCCCATCTTGGTGGGGGATGTCATTCGTTTTCAATGGATTGGCGAAAAAAAGCCTGACACTCGCGCTGCGATCATTGCCCCTCTCAAGGGGGCCAAGCCTTTGAGTGAGCAGGGTTGGGAGGTCTTTTCTCATCCCAAAGACGACATCATGAGTGCATTTTCAATGATTCCCATCAAGTCGGGTAGTTTGACTTTGCCCGAGTTGCAGGTCGAGGATCCCGACGGCAAAGTGATTGGGCGCACTCGAGCTCTTCAATTTGAAGTGGCGGGAGCGGGTGGGGATGAAAAGCCTCCTGTAGAGTTTGTTCCGCCATTGAGGATGCGATTTCCACGGCATTGGCTTTGGGGCGGGATTGCCCTGCTTGGGTTAGGGAGCGTTGCAGGCGGGTACTGGCTTTGGAGAAGAGCACGCCAGCTCAAAAGAAGGCCTCTCACCGGTGCTCTTGGGGCCGTGACCAAAAAAATCTTAGAACACGAAGAGGCATTGGCTGCGCTTCAGAAAATTGAAAAGCAGGCATTTTACAAAAAAAATCAGCATAAAAAGCACTACTTTGGAGTCTCTGAGACACTCAAAGTCTACATTGAAAAACGTTATGGTATTGCAGCGACTGATTTCACTACTCGAGAAATGTTGCGCGCTTTGGATTCTTCTGGGCTGTCACCAGAGCTGATTCAAAGGGTTTCATCTCTCTTTGAGGCCTTGGACCGAGTGAAGTTCACAGACTTTGTACCCGCCCCCGAGGATGATGAGCCCTTGCGTGTCCTTGGCGACGCAAGAGTTTGGATCCAGCGTACCCGTCGCTCGGAGGTCACGAGTGCGACTTGAGACGTGGCAGTGGCTCTTGGGTTGGGTTCCACTTTTGCTCCTTTACCGGTTCTGGGTTAGGCGCAATACCCCGCCTCCACTTCCGTTTTCTTTACCGATTGACACAAAAGCTTCTGCAAAAAACCCACAGCTCTATCTCGCTGCAATCAGGCTTGCCGGCCTAGCCCTGGTCTTTGTGGCGATGGCTCGACCTCAGGCCAGCTTTCATCAGTCCGAGAGAACGGTGAGTGGAATTGACATCATGATGGTCATGGACGTCTCGGCCAGTATGAACATCGAGGATCTTTCAGAACGCTCCCGCTTTGAGGTGGCTAAGAGCACCATGGAGTCATTCATCCAGGGGCGACAGGATGACCGGATTGGTTTTGTGATTTTTTCTGGCGAGCCCCTGACCCTTGCGCCTCCCACTTTGGATTATGGCTTGGTCCTCAGAGCACTGCGTGACGCCAAAATTGGCGTGCTCAAAGACGGCACCGGAATTGGCGACGGTCTTTCTCTAGCCGTCAATCGATTGAGAAATAGCACCGCAAAGACCCGAGTGATTATCTTGCTCACCGATGGAGATAACAATGTGGGACAGGTCGATCCTGCGACTGCGGGGGACATTGCCTCGGGGTACGGGATTAGGGTCTACACGATTGCGATTGGAAGGGAGGGGCGCGTCCGACTGCCGATCCGTTCACAAGGGATTCTGGGCAACGTTGTGACGAGCTATCAATATTTTGACAATGCTCTGAATCCTGAGCTCCTTCAAAAAATTGCATCTGTAACCGGTGGAAAGTTTTTTCGAGTCACTGATGAGGGGACGTTGGGTTCGGTCTTTAAAGAGATCGACCAAATGGAAAAGACCGAGGTAAAGACCAACGAGCGCGTGAGATACGAGGAGCGATTTGCAAAGCCGCTGACTCTTGGAATTGCGCTGCTTTTTTTGGAGTTTGCGCTTTCTGTCACTCTTTGGAGGTTTGCGTTTTGAAATGGGCTAGTCCTTCAGCTCTGCTGCTCCTGCTCATTCCTGTGGCATTGAGTCTCTTTGCGCTTTTTCAGTATCGCCGTGGATTTGCGACCTTGTTTCAAGCCTTTTCTCCCGCTCTTTTTGAACGGCTAATCCCACAACTTAATTTATCGGCTCGTAAGCATAAGCTTTTCTTTTGGCTGGGGGGCATGCTGCTTCTTGTGGCGGCACTGGCCCGGCCTCAGTGGGGCGCTCGCGAAGAGGTCATCGGTGCAACGGGGCTCGACCTCATGGTTGTACTGGATCTCTCTCGGAGCATGGATGTGGAAGATGTGGTGCCCTCTCGAATTAAGAAAGCTCGCCACTTTATCAGTCGGCTTCTTGAGCCGCTGGCGGGTGACCGGGTGGGGGTGGTTGCATTTGCTGCAAGCACTTACGTGGCATGCCCGCTCACCAATGACCTGAATTACGTTCAAGAAGTCTTAGAAGTTTTGAATCCCGGCTCGCTTGGCAATCAGGGGACGGACATTGGACTGGGTCTAGAAACAGCGCTCGCTTCTCTTGAGCGTGGCGCTCAGAACACGGATCCCTCGGCTTCTGTAAAGGGGGCACCCACGCGAGCCATTCTTTTGGTGACCGATGGGGAGGACCACGAGGGTGAGGCTGCCCGGATCGCCTCAAAGCTCAAAGAAAAAGGCATCCAACTGTTTGTGCTTGGAGTGGGGTCGCAGCGGGGAGGGCCGATTCCGTTGCGCGACGAGCAGGGGCAGCTCATGGGCTACAAACGGCAGGGTAGAGAAGTAGTGCAGAGCCGACTTGAACCAAAAACATTAGAAGCGGTGGCCCAGGCCTCTGGCGGACGCTACTGGACAGTCAGTGATTCAGAGTCGGAGCGAGAGGAGTTACTCGGTGCGTTGGGAGCTTTGGATCGCACCCAGCTTGCTGAGCGAAAGGTGGTGATTCCAACCGAGCGATTTCAGCTCTTCGTTGGAATCGGATTAATTCTGTTGCTGGTGGAGTGGTGGATTCCGTTGGTGCGTCTGTGGGTCGTTATTCTGTTTTTGTTCGGAGGAGTGAACGCTCAAGCCTCGACACTCAAAAGTTACCTCAAGAATCGACAGGGTGTGGCCGCTTTCGATGAAAAAGACCTTGAACTGGCGCGCAAGAATTTCTCAGAGGCTCAGGCAAGCGATCCTGAAAAAGTGGAGCCCACTTTCAATCAGGGTGTAGCCGAGCTCCAAAGTGGAGCAACCGAAAAGGCTGTAAAGAGCTTTGACGAGGCTACCCAGAGGGCCAAACAACAGGGCAATCCGCAGCTCTCCGGAGTTTCTTTGTATAATCTGGGTGCTGCGCATGAAAAAGCCCGGCAGCATGGTCAGGCAATCCGTGCTTTTGCTGAGTCCATTCGTATGGCTAGACTTGCCGGTGATCCCGAGCTTGAGGTCCAGGCACGAAAGCGGATCGAGGCCCTGCAGCAGCAAAAACAGGAGCAAGATCAGCAGCAGCAGCAGCAAAAGCAAAAGCAAAAGCAGCAACAACAGGGCAGCCAGTCTCAGCCAGAGCCCAAGTCTCAGGGCCAGTCTTATGAGGATCCATCCGTCAGTCGCAGAAGAGCTTTCAGATCAGAAAAGCTCTCTCCTGAGGACTCGGAGCGTGTGATGGCTGAAATTTCAGCTCGAGAAAAACAGCTTCAGGCTCGTTTGAAAAAGCAGCGCGGAAATGCGAACTCTCAGAGTGGTCGAGACTGGTAGAGGGGTAGGACCAAGCAAAATGGATCAGCGACGGATTATTGGAGTTGCGGTAGCTTCGCTTCTGGCACTGAGTCTGGCGTTTGCTGATGACTCAACTTGGGAAGTGACGGTCGATCGTGGCTTTGTGGGGATGGATGAGTCGGTTTCGTTACAGTTTTCTATCCAATCCGATGGCAATTTTCAGATTGGCGAACCCCACTTTGATGCCCCTGATTTTGATGAGGTGAATCAGTATTCGAGCGTCTTTGTTGAATCGTACTATCAGAATGGCCAATTTGGGGTGCGTAACAACAAGAAAGTGACCAAAGTTTTAAGGCCTAAAAAGACGGGTCGCCTGCAGATCTCTCAGATTCGTGTCGATGTGAATGGCAAGCAGCTTCAGCATCCGCCTCTCTCAGTGGAAGTGACTGCCTCTGGTCAGGGTACTCCGCCCCCAGCTCGCTATGGTGGGGGTGGCATGGGTTTGCGAGGAATGAAGAAAAATGTCTCGGGACCGCCCTTTACAGTTCGTGCTGAGCTCGATCGAAGCCGAGTTTACAAAGGTCAGCAAGTGATCGTGAGCTATTATCTTTATCGCCGCAGCCGAGTCTTCAATATTCAGGTTGAGAAGTACCCTATTTTGGATGGGTTTCTGCGGGAGGATCTGGAACTGCCGGTTTTAGGCCAGAGAGTTCAGGACGAATCAGTCGTGGTAGATGGGGTTCCCTACGAGCGCTCCTTGCTCGCAAGATATGCTGCTTATCCGCTCAAAGAAGGGCGGCTTCCTGTGGATTCGATGGCGATCAAAGCAAACTACTATCCAGGAACGGATGCAGGAATCGATCTGAATGACCCGATTCAGAGCTTCTTTCAGCAGATCCAGCCGCGAGAATGGAGTCATCGGAACGACCGCTTGGAACTTGAGGTTCTCCCGCTGCCGACCGAGGGCCGCCCCACTAGCTTTACAGGTGGTGTAGGCGACTTTTCACTGGATTCAGCTGTCGATCGCACGCAGGTCAGGGCAAATGAGGCTCTGACTCTGACTCTGAAAGTTGAAGGCATGGGTAATGTGGCGGCGATCACCGAGCCCAAGGTGGCATGGCCCGCGGACGTGGAGATTTTTGAGACAAAATCAAAAGTCCTTTCGTCGCGGGGGGGCGTGTCCACCAAAGTTTTCGAGGTGCTCATCATTCCGCGTAAGCCCGGTAAACTCACGCTTCCGCAGGCTGAGTTTTCTTTTTTCTCTGTAAAAAATCGCGCTTATCGCACGTTGACTGCGGCAGGCCATTCCATTGATGTCCTCGAGCCGTCCTCTTTTAATGGCGTAGCCGTTTCTGGTGCTGGTGTTTCCAGCTCTGGAGTTCAGCCCAGTGTGGCGCCCAGCCCGCTGGTGCCGGTCTATTTGTTGCCAGAAGAGTGGAAGGGTGCTGCCGCTGAGACCGTCAGCGCCCGAAAAATCGCTCGCTGGATCCTTGCAGCACTTCTTGGGGTGAGCGGAATCTTACTGGTAGCCTCTTTGGGCCGACGGATCGTAAGAAAGTGGCAGAAACTGCGCAGCTTGAGGCTTTCTATTTGGAAGAAGAATGCTGCTCGGAGTTCCGACGAACTCAGGCGCTTTGCCAAGTCTGAGGTTGCTTCGGCGCCATGGGAACAGGTCCTGCGGGCTTATGACCAACTGGCTCAGTGCCTCTGCCAACGGATTGATGACAAGCACCTCTCAAAGTTCATGATTTCTGCGCGAGCGCTCTCTCGAGAGGAAATTTATAAAAAGGCAGTAGAAGATCTTGGGCTCGAGCCATCCGAGTGGCGGCGAATTTGCGAGATTCTAGAGTATTGTGAATGGGTGCGCTTTGGTACGAATGCAGGCGTGCTGACCGAGTCTGAGGCTCGGGCAAAGCTCCTTGGTTTATTGGACGAAATCGATCGGATTGGGGCAACTCAGTGAGTCTTGGACGCGTCGCTTCTTGATTGTTCCCGGGCAGCGAGCTCGTTGTTCATTTCTTCACGGATCGCGGCCACTCTTACCTTTTTGAAAAGCCTTCGATACAGTAGGGCGCATGGAAAACGCCTTCCACTCTCGAAGCCAGGCCCTGCAGACGGTTCAGAATCGTAGCCCGCGTAAGATTAGTTTGCCGGCTGACGATGCCGGCCGGTTGCTCAAGGTGTCTGAATATTTTGGCCAGAACACGTTTCATTTGGACCTGATGAAACAGAAGCTTCCTAAGGACGTCTTTCAGAAGCTGGTGGCAACGATCCAGGCAGGCCCGAATGGAAAGAAGCTCGATGCCGAGATTGCGGGCCCGGTTGCGGCGGCGATCAAAGATTGGGCGATGGAACATGGAGCGACCCATTTTTGTCACTGGTTTCAGCCTCAGACCGGACTGACGGCTGAAAAGCATGATGCTTTTGTGAGCTTTGATGATTCGCATCGGGTGATCGAAAAATTTAGTGGGTCCCAGTTGATTCAGAGTGAGCCGGATGCTTCGAGTTTTCCGTCGGGCGGAATGCGCACCACCTTCGAAGCGCGCGGCTACACTGCATGGGACCCCTCCAGCCCGGTCTTCATCATGGAGTCGACGAACGGAAAGACCCTCTGTATTCCGTCCGTTTTTTTGAGCTATCATGGCGACTCGCTCGATGAAAAAACCGCGCTCCTTCGCAGCATGGAGGCCCTTTCGCGAGAGGCCTGCCAACTCCTGGATCTCATCGGTGAAAAAGGGGTGAAACGAGTCATCCCCACTCTGGGGGTGGAACAAGAGTACTTTTTGATCGATCGGGCCTTTGCCTCGCTGAGGCCTGATTTGATCATGACGGGTAGAACGCTTTTGGGAGGGCAGCCTCCCAAGGGTCAGCAGCTTGAGGACCATTACTTTGGTAGCATTCCTTCTCGGGTGCAGGCGTTCATGAGCGAAGTGGAGCTTGAGCTGCATCGGCTCGGAGTTCCGGCCAAGACCCGGCACAACGAAGTGGCCCCCAGTCAGTACGAAACAGCGCCCATCTTCGAAGAAGCCAATGTGGCGGTAGATCATAACCAGCTGACGATGGAAGTTTTACGTAAAGTGGCGATCCGGCATCACTATCAAGTTCTCTTGCACGAAAAGCCGTTTGCCGGAGTAAATGGCAGCGGCAAGCACTGCAACTGGTCGATCAGTGTTGCGGTAAGCTCCACTGAGCTTGATGGTGAGAATCTTCTGGATCCAGGCAAGACCCCTCACGAGAATCTGCGATTTTTGACTGTGCTCGCCTCCGTACTGAAGGGTGTGCACGACCATGCTGGTTTACTGAGAGCAGCCATTGCCTCGTCCGGAAATGATCATCGCTTGGGAGCTAACGAGGCTCCCCCGGCAATCATTTCTATTTTTCTAGGGGATCTCCTCTCTAAAATTCTCGATGAGATTGAAAAAGGCGCAGTCAGCGAACGAGGCACTGAGGCTGCGCTGATTCAGTTGGGAGTGAGCAAGCTCCCGGCCGTGATGCGCGACAATACGGACCGCAATCGAACTTCGCCTTTTGCTTTCACCGGAAATAAGTTTGAGTTTCGGGCCGTAGGTTCGTCTGCGTCGCCGGCGTTCCCGGTCACTGTTCTCAACAGTGTTGCCGCTTATGGGATGGCGCAAATGAGCGAGAGGCTGAAAGCCAAGTTGGCTTCAGGTAAGGGGCGCGAGGCGGCGCTTGTCGAGTTGATCCGTGAGGTAGTCACTGAAACCAAAGCAGTCCGCTTTGAGGGAAATGGCTACAGTGAGGAGTGGGTGCGCCAAGCTCAGAGTCGTGGGCTATTGAATCTCAAGAAGACGCCTGAAGCGCTAGCTCAGCTGGGTACCCCTGAATCGCGCAAGCTCTTTTCAAGTTTGGGCGTTTTGAGTGAACCTGAGCTTCAGTCCAGGCTCCACGTCAGGTTAGAGCGATTTGTGAAGAATCTTCAGATCGAAGTGGATACGCTGAGACAGATGGTCGATACGCAGATCCTGCCGGCAGGATACGCCTATCATGGAAGGCTTGCCGAGCAGGTGGCGCAGGCCAAAGCGGCGGGCGTTGAAGCGCCTCAGGTGGAGGCTCTCCAACAGGTAGGGGCTTTGGTTCAGTCGCTCGGGCAGAAAAAAAAGGCGCTTGAAAAGTCTTTTCATGACGCAGAAATTCGCAGCTCCGAAGAAGAAAAAGCGAAGGCATTGGCTGGTCCAGTATCAATCGCAATGGCAGAGCTCAGGCGTGCTTGCGACGAGCTCGAAGGATGCGTGGCGGATGAGTTTTGGCCGCTGCCAAAGTATCGCGAGATGCTTTTTATTTCTTGAGGGATCGTCCAGGTGCCAGGAACGGTCGTGACTGTCGGTAACTTTGATGGCGTCCACTTAGGGCACCAGGAGATTGTACGCATCACGATTGACCAGGCTCGAGCGGATGGGCTTGAGGCCGTAGCTTTCACGTTTCGACCGCACCCGCAAAGTGTGCTGCGTCCTGATCGGGCACCAGAGCTTCTTTTGACATATGAAGAAAAGCTCCAAAAGTTGGTCACTCTGGGGCTCTCGCGAGTGGTAGAACAGAAATTTGACCTGATCTTTTCCAGCACTACACCAGAGCAGTTTTTTCAGAATCAGTTGCTTGGCCACCTTGCGGCACGAGCCATTGTGGTGGGCTATGACTTCACTTTCGGCAAAGAGCGCTCAGGTCATCTTCAAGTGCTTCAGTCGCTTTGCGATGAGGCAGGGGTTAGATTGACCGTGGTGGCGCCGAGACGTCTCGATCAAGAAGTGGTGAGTAGCTCTTCGATTCGCTCTGCGCTCAGGCAGGGCCTGGTTGCAGATGCTGCAAAGTGGATGGGTGCGCCCTTTTTTTATGCAGGTCCGGTGCTGCGGGGAGATCAACGGGGCAGGAGTCTGGGGTTTCCGACGGCAAACCTAGAGCTCGGATCAAAACTGGTGCTGCCGCCTGGTGTCTATGCCACTGTCTCTGAAGTGGAGGGTGCTCGGTTTGCGAGCATCACAAATGTGGGGGTTCGTCCCACCTTTAAATCGGCCTCCGCTGGAATTTTGGCGGAGACTCATTTGCTTCAAGGGAGCTGGGCTCCGGACGCGCTGTACGGCAAGAACCTCCGCGTCGAATTTTTTGAGCGGATCCGAGAAGAAAGAAAATTTGCGAGCCCCGAAGAGCTCACTTCTCAAATCGCTGAGGATATTGGGCGCGCTCGACAGATTCTTGGCGGTGTACTCAATCCATTCTGCTGACTCGTTGACTTCGGCTTCTGTCCCACTCAGACTCGGATAGAGGAATCTCTATTATGTCGCGCGCACTTGCGCAGCTTTTGGCTAATGATCGGATCATTACTGCAGCGCAGCTCAATGATGCGGTCGAGGCCAGTAAAGGTGGCAAAGATCACATCAAGCATTTGATCGACGCTAAAGTCGTCGACGAAGTGCGATTGCTTCACTATCTCAGCCAGAAGTTCGGCCTTCCCAGCATCAATCTTGCCAAGTTTGAAGTGGCGTCCGAAGTGCTTAGGCTCGTTCCTCCCGATCTGGCTCGCAAAGTGGGTGCCATTCCGATTCAGTCCAACCAGGGCATCCTGGTGATGGCTACCTGGGATCCCACTCAGGCATCAAAGATCGAAGAGGTAAAGTTTGCGACCAAGCTCACTGTCGAGCTCGTACTGACTTCTGTTTCAGCCTTTGATTCAGCGATGAGTCGGTACTACGGAGCTGCATCTCTGGCGGGTGCGGCTATTGAAAACTTCAAAAAAGATCTCAAGACCTCTGCCGAGACCGAAGGACTGGTGATTGAGCAGGTGCAAGTCCATGACATCGATGAAAATCGCGACATCGATGGCCCCGTGATCGCCTTTGTGAATAGCATCTTGGCCGAGGGGATTCGTCGAATGGCCAGTGATATTCATGTCGAGCCCTATGAAAAACGATTTAGGGTACGCATGCGCGTCGACGGCGCACTGGTTGAGGTTTCTCAAGTCCCTTTAGAAATGAAGCGTGCGGTAGTGGCGCGGCTCAAGGTCATGTCCAGAATGGATATTGCGGAGTCGCGCATCCCTCAGGACGGTCGCATCAAACTCAAAGTGGGCGGAACAGAAGTAGACTTTCGTGTGAGTTCGATGCCCACTCTGTTTGGTGAAAAAGTGGTGCTGCGTATGCTCAATAAGAGCAGCCTTCAGTTGGATTTAAAGAAGCTAGGTTTTGAATCCAAGCAGCTCGAGGTCTTTAAGAAGGGCATTTACTCGGCAAATGGGATGGTCTTAGTGACCGGCCCGACGGGGAGCGGTAAGACAACAACGCTGTATTCTGCACTTTCAGAGCTCAATACGGTTCAGGACAACATCTCTACTGTCGAGGATCCGGTCGAATACAATCTCGAGGGCATCAACCAAGTTCAGACCAATAAAGATATCGGACTTACTTTCGCAGCGGTTCTGAGAACTCTGCTGCGCCAGGATCCGGACACCGTACTCGTCGGTGAGATTCGTGACTACGAGACGGCAGAAGTAGCGATTCAAGCCGCACTGACGGGACATCTGGTGCTTTCGACCTTACACACCAATGATGCTCCCAGTACCATCACTCGGTTAATGAACATGGGTGTTGAGCCCTTTCTCGTAGTTTCTGCACTCAACACTGTAGTTGCGCAGCGGCTGCTGCGCACGGTCTGTTCAAGCTGTAAGGCCCCTGTGACGATCCCAGTAGAAAAGTTGCTGGAGCTTGGCATGAGTCGGGATGAGGCTAGTCGTGCAACGGCGATGAAGGGTCGAGGCTGCTCAAAATGTAATAACTCGGGCTACAAAGGCCGAATTGCGGTTTATGAGGTTCTCGATTTCTCGACCACGTTAAAAGAAATGGTGCTTCGGGGAGCGTCGGTGATTGAGCTGAGAAAGCAAGCACTGACTGAGGGAATGCGTTCCTTGCGAGCCTCTGCCCTGGGACGCGTGGCTGAGGGACGTACCACGCTCGAGGAAGCGTTGGCTCTCACAATGGAGTCTTGATGCTACCCAGGCCAAGGCCAAGAAAGGAGAAAGTATGACCCAGAAGATTGGAATTTCGTCCTACTTGCGAGCCATGGTCGAGCAAGATGCTTCTGACTTGCATATCACCGTGGGGGTTCCGCCCGAGTTTAGAATCATGGGTCGAATGGTCAAAGTCAGGACTGATGCCCTGACCCCGCAGGACACAAAAGAGATGTGTTACTCGGTTCTGACCGACGCCCAGAAGGCAGAGTTCGAAAAGAATCTGGAGATCGACTTTTCTTTTGGGATCAAAGAGATTGCGCGCTTTAGGGCAAACTATTTCTATCAGCGGGGCGGTATTGCTGGCGTGTTTCGTCGGATTCCGTTTCAAATCCCAGATTTTGACTCTTTGAATTTGCCGCAAGTGCTTAAAAAGGTGATTCGTCGCCCTAACGGATTGGTTCTGGTGACTGGACCAACAGGTTCTGGTAAGTCGACCACCCTCGCGGCGATGCTCGATATTTTGAATCGAGAAGAGTACGGGCATATCTTGACCATTGAAGATCCGATCGAGTTCATTCATCAGCATAAGTCATGCGTGGTCAATCAGCGCGAGGTGGGAGTAGATACCCGAAGCTTTTCTGCAGCGCTCAAGCGTGCCTTAAGACAGGATCCTGATTTCGTTCTGGTTGGGGAGCTTCGAGACGTTGAAACGATTGAGATGGCTCTCACGATGGCTGAGACCGGGCACTTGGTTTTTGCGACCCTTCATACCAATAGCACCGTGCAGACTGTGAACCGAATCATCAATGTGTTTCCGGCCCACCAGCAGCCGCAGATCAGGCAGCTTCTTTCGTTTACCTTGCAGGGCATTGTGTCGCAGCAACTGATTCCTCGAACGCAGGGTGGGGGACGAGTGGCTGCAGTTGAGGTCATGGTCCCCAACATGGCCATTCGAAATCTGATTCGTGAGGACAAGTTGCACCAGATCTACAGCGCCATGCAGTCTGGGCAAGAAGAGAGCGGGATGCTGACCATGAACCAGAGTCTAGTTCAGCTCGTTCGGAGCGGGGCCCTGAGCAAGACTGCGGCTCTCGAGCATTCGTACATGCCGGATGAGCTTTCAAAAACGCTTCTGACACTGCCCGGGTGAGATGAATGGCAGATTTTGAATATCAGGGTGTCGATCGCTCCGGAAAAAGAGTCACAGGCACGATCACCGCCCCAGCTGAGGGAGATGTGCGGGTGAGTCTGCGCCAACAAGGCGTGCGACCCACACGTATTGCTAAAAAACGGGGAGGGGAGACCCGCTCTGGGATTAAGCGGGGCCTCACTCTGACCCTTTCGACCCAGGTTGCTCAGCCTGGACTCAACCTCAAGCAGAAGATTCTTTTTACCCGTCAACTCCAAGTGATGATCAGCGCGGGTATTCCACTGGTTCAAGCGCTTGATATTTTAGCGGAGCAGACGATCGATACTGGTTTGAAACAAATCCTTACGGATGTTCGGGATCGGGTGAATCAGGGCTCTTTTTTTTGGGAAGCCCTTTCGATCTATCCTAAGGGGTTTTCAAAAATTTATGTTTCTCTCGTGAGAGCCGGAGAGTCCTCAGGTTCACTCGAGACCGTGCTGAAGAGGCTTTCTAGGTATCTTGAGGATACCGACCGTTTGCGTAAGATGGTCGTGGGCGCACTCATGTATCCTGCCGTCGTAAGCGTGGTGGGATTGGTGATCGTGGTAGGGATGCTCGTCTTTATTATCCCTAAGTTTGAGGCCATGATCGCTGCCCAAGGTGAGAGTTTGCCCCTGCCTACTCAAATCGTGATCAATGCGTCCCATTTTTTGGGAGCTCATTTTGTGCCGCTGTTGGGTGGCCTGTTGGTCCTAGGGTTCAGTTTTTACAGGTTTATCAAGACCCCTGAGGGCAAAATGGTTTTTGACCGATTTTTGTTTAGTCTGCCGCTTTTTGGCGACTTGATTCAGAAGAGTAGTATTGCAGCATTTTCGAGAACCATGCAGACGCTGCTTGCTGCCGGCGTCAATCTCGTTGACGCCGTTGAGATCTGCAAAAACACGATCGATAGCAGTGTGGTCGCACAATCGGTTGCCAGAATTCGGGGTGAGGTTGAAGTCGGCAAGACCCTGGGTGCGGTTGTTTCTGGAATGAGTGTGTTTCCGCGTATGGCGGTACAGATGATCGGGGTCGGAGAGGCTACGGGTAATCTCGACAAAATGCTCGAGAAGGTGGCTGACTTTTACGAGGCTGAAGTAGAGTCCGTAGTGAATGCGATGGGTAAGCTCATTGAACCGATCATTCTCGTGGTTTTGGGGGGGACGGTAGCCGGCATGCTCATTGCGATGTATCTGCCCATGTTTAAGATGGCAGGCGGAGTCTAAAGTGCGGATTCTTGGAAGGTCAAAAGCAGTCGAAACCTTGAGAGGTTTGATTGAAAGGGTGGCTCCGACTCGCTCAAGTGTTCTCATTATTGGTGAGAGCGGTACGGGCAAGGAGCTGGTAGCCCGCGAGCTACACGACCAGAGTCCTCTCAAAGCTAAACCCTTTGTGGCCGTGAATTGCGGCGCTATTCCTGAAAATCTCATTGAGAGTGAGCTCTTTGGACATAAGAAAGGCAGCTTTACCGGAGCCGTGGCAGACAAGCCGGGACTCTTTGAGGTCGCAAATGGGGGAACTCTTTTTCTTGATGAGATCGGTGAGCTTCCTCTCCCGATGCAGGTCAAGTTGCTACGAGCGCTTCAAGAAAGGGTAATCCGGAGGGTCGGAGGTAACGAAGATATCAAGCTCGATGTGCGCATCGTTGCGGCTACCAACCGAAATCTGGAGGCTGCGATCAAAAAGGGGACCTTTAGAGAAGACCTGTATTACCGGCTCAATGTAATCATGCTTGAAACTCCTGCACTCCGAGACCGAAAGGGAGATGTCGCGTTGCTTGCTCGGCACTTTGTGAAAAAGTTTGCCGAGAAATTTTCAAAAGAGACGATGACGATTGATGCCGCTGCGCTGAAGTTGCTAGAATCGCACCGCTGGCCTGGAAACATTAGAGAGCTTGAGAACACCATCGAACGTGCTGTGGCCTTTGAGTCCGGAACAGAAATCACTCAAGCCTCGCTCGAGGGCGCGCTCAGGATGGATGAACCCTCTGGAAAGGGGGCTCCGAGTGCGGGAGTGGAGTTTCCGGATCTCTCGAGGGGACCAGTGTCTCTTGAAACTTTTTTGGCCCGTGTCGAGCGTGAGATGGTTCTACGCGCGCTTGCTCTCTCAAAGGGCAGTCAGGATCAGGCCGCGCGGTTGCTGCAGGTGCCGCGTGCCAGGATTTCTAAAAATCAGTAGAAGCCTTTGAGCTCTTGCCGTGGGGCAATCGTCTCGACTCGGCCCTGCGCCTCGTCCCAGCGCAACTCCGCGTAGCCTGATCCCCGAAAGCGGTCAAAAAGCTGTGCGTCGGGTTTTCTTTTTCCAAGCCATTCCAGAAAAGCCTGGTTGATTTTGTAAAGCCGCTCAGAGGTTTCTAGGGCTTGGTTTCGTTCTTCTAAGATGCGCTGAGTTTCTGGGTCGTTTTTTATCTTCAGCAAAGTCTCAAAAGACCTGCGGGCAGCCACATAGCGACCTTCGGGTGTCGTGAGCGATTGGGCGAGGGTTTTGATATAGGGCGGTGAGTGAGGAAGCCTGGCTGCAGTTTCAAATGCCTGGGCTGCGGTGGCTCCGTCTTGGAGCTCAAAGAGTGCGTTGTAGCCTCGAAACAGTTCAAGCTGCCAGCCTTGTTCTTGGAAAGCCCCGCTTTGGATTTGGTTGTGCGCACGCTCGAGGAGCTCTGCAGCTCCGGCCCCATCTCTCCTAATGATCGAAAGGATCGAGGCACCGTAGTAGTAAAGTTCATAAAAATAGGGATCGAGTGCAGTAGCTAGCTTGAGCTCGTAGTAGAGGGGCGGATGCGTGCCGGGCAAAACGGGGTCGTAGGCCGGGTCTGCAAAGCTTCTGATCAGCACTGCATCGACCCACGAGGGCAGGTGGCCCAGGCTTGCGATCTCTATAAGCTTGGGGTCGAGCTCCTGCTCAATGTGGGCGGGCGGCTCAATCCAGGCGGTGTCGGAGGTTCGGAGTTTCGAACCCAGTAGGGCGGTGGCTGCAGCGAGGGCTGCTACTGTCAAAAGTTTGAGCAGGGGGGCGGTTGAAATCCGAGTGATCTGGGGGGCTTGGGTCACGGGTCTTAGGTTGAGGCAAAGACGCCTTGTTTTTCAAGGGGTCGGGTGTACCATATTGAAATAACCTTTGGGCAATGTCCTTGGAGAGGGGAACGTATGAAGATTTCTACGCAAAATTTCAAATTAAAATCTAACCACTCGGGTTTCAGCTTAATCGAGCTGATGGTGGTGGTGGCGATCATTGGGATCTTGGCAGCTGTAGCGGTGCCGCAGTATTCAAAGTTTCAGAACAAAGCGAAGCAGAGTGAAGCCAAGGTGGCTCTGGGTGCGATTTTTACGGCGGAGCAAGCTTGGAGGGTCGAGCCGACTGCAATCGGTTATACGGACTGCCTGGCTGCCATCGGTGTTGCGGCTCCTGCTGGCAGGAGACTTTACATGGTTGGAAACGCCTACGCCACAGCAGTAACAAATGGATCTACCTGTAATGCTGCAACGGTTAATGAAACCTTCTTTTCACAGACGGATACTGACACAGCTATGACCGCTACAGCGCTTGCCACAGCGCATGGTAATGCTGCGACGGGGGCATCCACTTTTGTCATGGGCGCCATCGCCAATTTAACAAAGGCTGCAACGGCTAATCTCGACCAATTTACGATTAATGAACTTCAGGTTGTCAATAATACCTGTTCTGTCACTGGTACGGACTGTCGCTAAAAAGCAGTTTGTATGAAGATTTGGGGCCTCTCTGGCGAAAGCTAGAGGGGCCCCTTATTTTTGAAGCTACGCGCGGGTGAACCATTCCTCAAGGGATGGACGCTGTGGCGTGATTTCAACTAATGCTCCTCCAGTCGACAGAATCTTCTGGGCTGTTGGGTTCACTTGGTCCGCCTTTTCAAGGTAACCACGCCAGAGGCCATCAGGCGTTTTCTGGAGCCGGATCCAGCCTTGCGGGGCCACACCCTTTGCTGAGGCCTCGTCCAACCCAAAAAATGCGACTTCGATCGACTGCGCATCGCGGCCCAGAAGTTTACGGATGGGCCCACTCCCGATGAGGCGTCCCTTTTGGATGAGGGCAACCCGGTCACAGATGGACTCAACGTCCGGAATGATGTGCGAGCTGAAAAAAATAGTGCGCCCCTCGGCACCGAGGTCGGTGATGAGCTCCCGGATTTCTTTACGCCCAAAAGGATCGAGTCCGCTCATGGGTTCATCGAGCACCAAAAATTCGGGGTCGCCCAAAATGGCCTGTGCAATGCCGATGCGTTGGAGCATGCCCTTGGAGTAGGCTCTGAGTTCTTTGTTCCGGGCATGGGACATGCCCACCCGATCAAGAACCGCTGGAATGCGAGAAGCGATCTCGCCGTCTGGGAGCCCTGAGAGCCTGCCAAAAAAGTATAAGAGCTGCTCGCCTGTCAGGTGTTCGTAAAAATACGGTCGCTCGGGCAGGTATCCCATCTTGAGCCTGGCCTCGGGTTTGGACACATCCATACCAGCCAAGGTGAGTCGGCCGGCGCGAGGCCTACGAATTGACATGATGAGATGAATCAACGTGGTTTTTCCGGCACCATTTGGACCCAAAAATCCAGTGATCGAGCCCTTGGGTACCGTGAGCGAAACATCGTGCAGAACGGGCACGAGTTTGAGCCAGAAGCCGCTCCGAAACGCTTGCGATACGTGTGAGATCTCGAGCATGTTGAGCTCCGAGAGTAGCCAAAAACTATTCGTAAAAAAAGGGGATTGCCCGAGGTCCGATCATCCTACAAAATCCGTGGTGTGCACCCGGCATCCTCATCTTTAAGATCGCCTTCAGTCCAAACTGCGCGCCCAGCATCTTTTTTGAGAGTCGTGCTTGCTGTGGGGAGTGTGACTTTTCGTGAGATTCTAAGAGACAAGGTGCTCTACAACACAGTGGTGATCAGCCTGCTTTTGTTCGGCGTGGGCGTGCTTGCTTCGCGCGTGACCTTCATCCGGCCCGAGCGGGTGGTCCTGGACTTCGGCCTCACTGCAATTGCCTTGAGCAACGGCCTGTTGTCGGTGCTCGTGGGTTCCGCCATGCTGGCCAGGGAGTTTGAACGTCGAACGATCTTGGTGGCGCTGACCCGCCCCATCACTCGTCTGCAATTTTTGCTCGGAAAATTTACTGGACTCAAGTGGGTCCTTCTTTTGAACTCAGCTCTGCTATCAGGAGGCTATTTGCTGGTCCTGCACCTTTTGTCAGAGGGCCAGTCTCCAGTCACGCCCACGGTCGGCTGGGCGCTGGTTTTGCTGGCTCTTCAGTCGCTGGTGCTTGCTGCAGTGGCGATTTTCTTTTCGAGCTTTTCGACTACTTCCCTCGCAGTCATGATGACTTTGGGCACTTACTTGGTCGGAATTAACTGTTCGCAGCTGAGGATACTCGCAGTCAAGCAACAGTCGATACTCGTCAAAGGGATGCTCAATGCAGTTTCGATGGCGGTTCCCAACTTTGAGCATTTCAATCTAGGTCTGAAGGTCACTTACGGACTTCCGATTGCTCCCAGCTACCTCTTGAATGGGGTGCTCTATGCGGGCGCCTGGGCGCTGCTGCTCTTGGTGCTTGCCGGGCTGCTCCTTGAGCGGAGGGAGTCTTAACGTGATTTTTCTTAAATTTTTTGGTTTAGCTTTTGGACTGGTCATTGGGAGTTTTTTGAACGTTGTTGTGGCGAGACTGCCTCAGGGGCATTCGGTGGTGAGCCCTCGCAGTCGCTGCTCGAGTTGTGGTGCTGGCATTCTGTGGTACGACAACATCCCCGTGCTCAGCTACTTATTGCTGAGAGGCAAGTGTCGAGCGTGTAGCGCCGCAATCTCCGTGAGGTATCCAGTAATCGAGATTCTAACTGCCACGCTCTTTGTCGCAGTGATCACCAAATTTGGCCCCCATTGGCTTGTTCCCGTACGGGACTGGCCATTTGTAGCTTTGTTGGTGGCGATCACTTTCATTGATTTGGAGCACCGAATCATTCCAGATGAGTTGAGTCTGGGAGGGCTTGCTTTGGGCCTCGCAACCTCTTACTGGGTTCCTGGTCTGGGGATGGTTTCGTCAGTCGTGGGCGCTGGCTTGGGGTACGCAACTTTTGGTTTACTCTCTTGGGCTTACTTCAAGGCCAAGGGACGGGTAGGCCTTGGCGGGGGTGATGTAAAGCTGCTCGCTATGTTGGGTGCGTTCATGGGACCGTTGGCTGTGTTTCATATTATTTTAGTCAGCTCGCTTGCCGGAAGTGTCGTGGGCCTGGGCTACGCCGTATTTTTAAGATCGCGGGGCGGACAAGACCCACTCATGCAGGTGGCGATTCCATTTGGTCCCTTTTTAGTAGTCGCAGCTTTGTATGTTTACCTTCTAGGAGATGTGCTGGGGTTACCGCTCCAGCTCTAAAACAAATGTGCCCAATTCATGAGACAGATTCTCCAGAAGAGCGCTGGTCCAAGGCAGAGTGGGAACACTACGAGCTCTGGGAAAAGCGCGAGGCAAGATTGAGGCGCAAAAAACGGTGGGCCCTGCTGGGGGGGCTCCTCGTTTTTATTGGACTATCGGCGATTCCGATCGTGATAGACCGGAGCCCGCAGTGGTTGGCACTTAAGGCGACACGAGAGCTGGCAGAGCAGGTAGGCCGGATGAAGCGCCAAGCCGGAGAGAGAAAGCAGGCTCTGAGGGTGACTATTGATCCGAGCGAGCCGCTCCTCCTTAAGGTGGAGTGGGGACAAGATTGTAAATCTGGAAAATTTGAACTCGACCGGATGGTACGCCTGTTGGCCGAAGACCCCCGTCGCGACCGCTTGGTTTGGTTGGATCCGGGGCGAGGTCGGGAGCTTGGGATCACCGGCCTCCTCCAAGAATTCTGCTACGATCCTTATGCTGGGAGCAGTCAAACTCCCCAGATGGAGAGTGTTGCTGGATTTGTGATTGTTCCTGCACTGGGTGAATCTCTAGAACCGGACTCTATAGGAAAGGACCTGCCACAAACCGACAAAGCATTGACGGTCGACATCGAGCGGCATGCCATTCTCCTGCTTCGGGGACCCTCGGCAGAAATCTCCTTCGAATAGCTGCGATCAGTTGAAGGTTTTGCCCAGCGCGGTAAACTTTAACAGTATTCATTTTGAGAAAGCAGGCGGCGTGGCAGGGATTGCGTCAATCTTCAGTGGACTTTTTTCAGGTGCTCCCAAGTCCTCAATCGGGCTAAGCATCGGCTCGTCCGCAATCAAGCTCGTAGAGCTCGGTGGTTCAAAGAGCAATACTAGGCTTTTGCATTTTGGAATGGTGGCTCTTCCGCAAGATGCGATTGTGAATCGAGAAATTGTGAATCCCGTTGCGGTGACCGAACACCTCCGTCAACTGGTGGGAGCCATGCAGCTCAAGACTCGTAAGGTTTGCGCCTCGATTTCAGGAAATTCTTGCATCATCAAGCGCATGCAGATTGAGGCCCCCAATATTAAGGAGCTGCAGGATCAAGTCTTCTGGGAGGCAGAACAGTATTTGCCATTTGATGCGTCCGAAGTCGTCATGGACTATCAATTGCTTTCTTATTCAAAAGAAAAGCGAGCGGACGTTCTTTTGGTGGCCATTAAGCGTTCTATTCTTGAGTCGTACATGGCTTGTATTTCAGATGCGGGACTTGAGCCTGCGATCATGGATGTGGATTACTTTGCTATTCAGAACGCATTTGAGTTCAATTACCCGCTTCAGCCCGGTGAGGCAGCAGCCATCATTGATATCGGCGCCACCTCCACTAAAGTAGCGATCTTGCATGATGGCGCTCCGGTCTTCACTAAGGACAGTGCTTTGGGCGGAATGAATCTCACCGCCGAAATTCAGAGGCATCTCAATCTCCCGTTTGCTGACGCCGAGACACTCAAAACCGGGGCATCCGGTGGAGTCGTGCCGCAAGAGGTAAATGACCTCACTCAGGTCTACGCTGAAAATGTGGCTCGGGAGATCAAGCGCACTTTGGATTTCTACTCCGCATCCTCAAGTGGTCCGCCGGTCAATTACTTAGTGCTCTGCGGGGGTTCGGCCCAGGTGCCTCATCTCTCGCGCGTGGTCGAGGAGATTGCCGGTTTGCCAACGCAGATCATGAATCCTTTTAATGCTATTTCGTATGATCCGGCCATGTTCACGGCAGAATATGTTGCTTCTATCGGCCCAGTGGCGGCGGTGCCGATCGGCCTGGCATTTAGAGCAGGAGCAGCCAAATGATTAAGATCAATTTGGCGCTTAAAAAGACTTCGCACATTACGACTGCGTCTGGGACGTCGACGACTTCGATGTCCGCTTTGTCAGCGCTGACTGGCGTCGGCTCGGGGTCTGGATCAGCGCTTTCTGAAATGGCTGCAGGTCCGCTCAAGGTGGTTTTGCTCTCTGCGATTGTGATTTTTGGGGTGAACTATACAGTCGAGGGACAAAAATCTGCGCTTTTATCCAAAGTGGTTGAGGAGAATCAGAAACTCCAAGCTCGCAAGGCTGAGTTGCAGGCCTCACTCACCAAGACCAAAGAGTACGATGAAATTAAGAAGTCCCTTGATTCGGACGAGAAAGTCATTCGGCTTAAACTTGAGACCATTGTGAAGCTGAGTGAGGGTAGGGATTTAAACGTGAGGCTCCTTAAAATGATCTCTGGAGCCATTCCTCCTGAGGCTTGGCTGAGAGGAATCTCGATGCAGGGGCAAGATGTCGACTTTCAAGGCGCTGCTCTCGATTTCAACCAAGTTTCGGACTTCACCAAAAAGCTCTCAGAATCAGAACTGATTGCGGATGTACAACAGCAGGACGTTACCAATCAGAAGGATGAGGCGGGCCGCCCCGTTGTCTTCTTTGAGCTGAAGGCGAGGAGAAAGTAAACAGTCCATGGAAGGCATGAGTCTCATTTCTCTACTCCGATCTCTGGCGCTTCCAGCCGTGGTTTTGTATTCCGGCTGGAGTTACTATCAGTTGCATCAGTTTGAGACAGCACCAGACTCTGATTACTCTCTAAAGAAGGGCCAGCTCGAACTGGCCAAGAAAGAAATCGCAATTCTTGAAAAGAAAAACAAAGAGATCCTAGATTTTGTAAAAGCGCTCGAAACCAAGAAGGTCGAAGTGGCTGGGCTCTCTGGAAAGTTACTCGAGCTCAGGACCACCCTCACCGATCGAGTAGATGTTCCGGAGTTTACAAGAAACGTAGTAACCGAGGCTAAGCGCACAGGACTTACGGTGCTTGCGATACGCCCTAAGCCAAAGGCTGATACCGAGTTTTACCGAGAATTTCCGTTTTCATTGAAATTTCGGGGCTTCTATCCTCAAGTGGTCACTTTCATGGGACGTATTGCCAGCATGCAGAGGCTCGTCCGTCTGGATCAATTCAAGATTTCACCGATTTCAAGCGCGGCCGCTCGTTTTGTGGAGCTTGAAGGTGAGGTCGAGCTCAAGTCGTTTGCCTATTTGGCCTCGCAGGCGGACAAAGTGGCAGAAAAACCGGGGGGCTCGTGATGCGTCTGGCCCCGCTGCGTCTGGGACTCGGAGTGCAGGTTTGGATCCTTCTTGCTTTATGGGGAGGGGGAAGCGTCGTTTCCTTGGCGCAAGAGTCTGAAGAGCCTCAACCCTCGGACCAACAGAGCGTTACGGCTCAGGCAGTCGAGACTGAAGTGCTCGAACTTCGGGATCCGTTCAAGCGGCCCATCCCTGTAGAGGCTGCGGTCGCCGCCCCGCTCAGTGAGCTCGAGGCCTATGCGGTAGACCAGTTTAAGATGGTAGGTGCAATCACCGGTACGGGTCGGGTCAGGGCAATCCTTCAAGATCCTCAGGGAAAAACCCACTTGGTCTCTGAAAAAATGAAAATTGGCCCTCGCAAAGGGATCATTCGTGAGATTCGAGCTAATATAGTGAAAGTCCGCGAAAAGGTGGTCAACGCCCTCGGGCGTGAAGAAGCAGTGGATACGGAACTGAGGCTCATAGCAGAAGTGAAGCCAGATTAAGATCTCTCAGGAAGGGATGATCATGATGAAGAAGGACCTTCGATCGGCAGCAAGGCAGTGGGGAGTAAGCGTATTTTTTTCAGTTCTGCTTGTTCCTTTGTCTTCTTCATTTACGTTTGCAGCAACGGTTGACTCAATTGAGTTTATAAACGGCACTGATACGAGTGAAGTCCTGCTCCGTTCAGACTCCCCTCTGGAGTATCAGACGCAGAACAACCCCGCTGACAAACAGGTCGTGATCAGTCTGGGCGCAACCCAGTTTGGACCCAAGGCCGCGCGTCGCTTGGATACGAGCTCATTTGATGCACCCGTCATACTCGTAAGTCCTTTTAAGGGGGGTGGCACGGATGATCCTTCTCGCGCGACAAATGCCGCTCGTGTGGTGATCCAGTTGCGCCAATTTGTGGAGCCCGAAGTCTTAGCTGAAGGAAACACCTTGCGCGTTGTGTTGCGAAAGGCCCCAGGCGCCCCAGTGACTCAAATCACTCCTCCGGTTGAGACCAAGTCCGATGCTCAGGCGAGTGCAGGGAGTAACCTCGATAAGTTCATGGAGTCTCAAGTCAGCAAGCGCTTTACAGGGAGCCCGGTCACGCTCCAGGTTCGTGAGACCCCGCTTGCCGATGTGCTCACCATGATCGGTGAAGCCAGTGGCTTTAATATCATCTTAGGTGAAGGGGTTGGCGGAAAGGTCACTCTCTCACTTGTTGATGTGCCCTGGGATCAGGCTCTGGACGTCGTGCTGACCACAAAACGACTTGGAGCTGAGCGAAAAAATAATGTTCTGAGGATCACGACTTTGGCCAACCTCACTGCCGAGAAGGAGGAGCTTCTGCGGGCCAAGTTGGCCAGTGAACGGAGCGCTCCCCGAATGACTCGAGTTTTTCCGATCAACTATGCGGACATTAGAGAGCTGCAATCTGTGCTTTCTGCATTTTCTGCAAGCAACGCTTCGATTTTAGGGGCGGGTGCCGTTGCCGGGGCAGCCCCGGGGGTGGGGGCTGGTGGAGTTGGAGTTGCCTCAGCAAGCATTCAAGTCGACCAGCGGACGAATAGTCTGATCGTGCAGGATACCTTTGAAAATCTTGAAAAGATCCGAAAGCTCATCGAGCTCATGGATACTCAGACCCCGCAGGTGCTCATTGAAGCCAAAGTAGTCGAGGCCAGCGACGACTTTAATAAGACCATCAGCGGGCAGTTGGGGTTTAGCAGAATCAATGGTGAGGGGCGGGGCAATGCGGCAAGCTTCAATAGCGCTCCTGCTAACACCGGGCTTACGGGGGCAGCCGTACAGACCCCCCAGCCTCGGGGTGGCAGCATTGGTTACTCGCCTTCGATTGCATTTCTGCCACCTGCAATCGACCGGCTGAATTTGCTGATTTCGATGCTCGAAAGAGAAGAGCAGGTCAAAGTGATCTCCTCTCCCAAGACGGTGGTGCTCAATAAAAAGACGGCCAAAATCGTGAAGGGAACGCCGACGACAATCCAGGAGACCGTACCCAGCCCGACAGGCAATCTGGTGACACAGCGGATTGTGCAGGCAAACCTAAGCTTGGAGGCCACGCCCACGGTTACCAACATCGGAAGCGTCTTGATGAACCTCAAAATCAGCCGGGATACTGTGTTAAATAATCTTGTGGCTCCGCGAAACATCGAGACTGAGGTCTTGGTGGATAGCGGCAGTACGCTCGTGATCGGCGGGATCTATTCAAGTGAGGAAACCAAGAAAAAGAACGGATTTCCATTCCTTAAGGATTTGCCCCTAGTGGGGTGGCTTTTTGGTGGAAGCGAAAACACCAATAACCGGAGCGAGCTGTTTATTTTTGTCACTCCTAGAATCCTCAATGCACAGGAGCCTGAATTGATTTCGAGACCCACTCCTGCAGGCGAGAGTTTACCCTCAGAGTCTAGCCCCGGGCCTAGCTTGGAGCTTGAGCAGGGATAAAGAGTGGCGGGCAAGCAAGAGAGGCGCAAGAGAGGCAAATGAGATGTCCGTAATAAAAGGGCAGGCCCCTAAGGGAAGTTACTCACCGGCACTCTATGAGTACCTCCGAAAGTACCAGGAGGATCCCACCTCTCGCATTTTTGCCCCGCTTTCTGAAGCTTATCGCAAAGCAGGAATGGCTCGAGAAGCTGTTGAGATTGCTCGTGAGGGGTTGCGCATTCATCCGCAGTTTGTCGGCGGGCGGGTGGCTCTGGCGCGGGCTCTCTTTGACCTCAAAGAGTACGATGATGTGATGGCTGAGCTACGTGCGGTAGTCCGGGATGTTCCGGACAACTTGGTTGCGCAGCGTCTCTATGCGGATTCGGCCCTCATGCTGGGTCTGCCTGAGGAGGCACTGACCTCTTTTAAGATGCTCCTCTACTTTTCGCCTTTGGATACCGAGGTTGCCGAGCTTGTCCATGAGCTTGAGACCCGAATGTACGAAGAGGGTGCCACCCGGATTCGAAAAGACCTCATGCCCGGCCGCAAGGCTCCCGAGGCGGCACATGAGTTTGAGGCTCGGGCAGTTACTGACGCTTTTGCGGGGGATCGCTCTGGCAATCGAGTGCGCTGGAAAAAACAGGTCGAGCTATTGCAGGGCCTTCTCCAGAAGGTCGAGCGCTACCGCCATCAAAGTTGACTTGGACGGTGGGGCGGTTTAGACCCTTCCTTCATGTACGCAACCAACCAGTTTCGCAAAGGCCTTAAGGTCGAGATCGAGGGCACTCCCTACGAAATCGTTGATTTTCAGCATGTTAGCCCTGGCAAAGGCCGCGCCTTCACTCGCACCAAGCTCAAAAATATGCTCAACCAGAACGTGATTGAGCGCACCATTACTTCGGGTGACAAGCTGGATCGCGCCAACACTGAAGAGCGTGAAATGCAGTACCTGTATCACGATGCCGAAGGTTTCCATTTTATGAACCAGGCCAACTACGACCAGGTGGCGCTCTCAGATGACCAGCTCGGTTCGAGCAAGGATTTTTTGCAAGAAAACCTCGTCATCAAGGTGATGTACTTTAATGAGCGCCCGATCGGAATTGAGCTTCCCACGTTCGTGACCCTCAAGGTGACCGAGACCACAAGCGCCTTTAAGGGTGACACCGTCGGCGGAACCAAGCCTGCCACCCTTGAGACGGGTGCGGTGGTGCAGGTTCCTTTTCATATCAAAGAAGGCGATGTCCTTAAGATCGACACCCGAGATTCAAGCTATGTCGAAAAAGCCAATAAGTAACAAAAAGTCCTCAAAATCAGGGGTTTTTCCAATCTCTGAGCTCGAGTCGATCTTGGGTCTCATGACCCAGAATGATGTGGCAGAGCTAGAGTGGGAGCAAGGCGGCACCCGACTCAAGCTCCGCTCCAAGCATGCTGCATTGGCGGCTGCTCCGGTGGCAGCGGCTCCCGTTGTCTTTTCTTCGCCAACTCAGGTCTCGGCTTCAGCACCTGTGCCTGCGCCTGCGCCTGCCCAAGTCGCGTCGACTTCGGGTGGGGCTGCTCCCTCAAACCACAAAAAAATTCTCTCACCTTTTGTCGGGACTTTTTACCGCAAGCCCGGCCCCGACAAGGCCAACTACGTGAGCGAAGGCCAGAGTATCAAGGCGGGAGATACGCTTTGCATCATTGAAGCGATGAAGCTCATGAATGAGATTGAAGCCGAATTTCCGGGTAAAGTGGTGCAAATTCTCGTGGAGAATGGCCAACCCGTCGAATTTGGTGAACCGCTCTTTGTGATCGCAACTTGAGGGCTGAGGGATGGCTCCGCTTTTCAAGAAAGTCTTGATTGCTAATCGCGGTGAGATTGCTCTTCGAGTAATCCGTGCGTGCCGCGAGCTGGGTATCGCCACCGTTGCGGTCTATTCAACGGCTGACGAAGAGTCTCTACACGTTAAGCTTGCTGACGAAGCCGTCTGTATCGGCCCGCCGCAGAGCAAACTGAGCTACCTCAACATGGCCAGTATCCTTTCTGCAGCTGAGATCACTGGTGCCGACGCGATCCATCCGGGATACGGATTTTTGTCTGAAAATGCAGAGTTTGCGCGTCTTTGCCGAGAGTGCCGTATTACTTTCATTGGGCCTACCCCTGAGAACATTGAGGCGATGGGCGAAAAGACGCGAGCGCGGGCCATTGCGCGGGAGGCCGGGGTGCCGATGCTTCCAGGGACCCTATCTGCGGTTCCTGGAGTTGAGGCTGCCGTAAAAGAGGCCGAGAAAATTGGCTACCCTGTGATTTTAAAAGCGGCTGCAGGCGGCGGGGGGCGCGGGATTTATGTTGTACGGTCGACCGCCGAGCTTCGTTCTTCGTTTGATCGAGTGAGCGCTGAGGCGGGGGCAGCTTTTGGCAATCCTGCGATGTATGTCGAAAAATTTTGTGAACGCCCCAGGCATGTGGAGATCCAAGTACTCTGCGATAAGTATGGAAATCGGCTTTTTCTGGGCGAGCGCGACTGTACCATTCAGCGTCGGCATCAAAAACTCCTCGAAGAAGCTCCGAGCCCTGTGCTGGATGAGGCGCTCCGTCAGAAAATGGGTGAGGCGGCCCTCAGTCTCTGCAAGGCTGTGAATTATGAAAATGTGGGCACGGTTGAGTTTCTGGTCGACGAGAATCTCAACTTTTATTTCATGGAAATGAATACCCGCATTCAAGTGGAGCACCCTGTCACCGAGATGGTGACAGGAATTGATCTACTCAAAGAGCAGATCGCCTCTGCGGCGGGGCAGAAGCTCAAGATCAAGCAGTCCGACGTCAAAATTGCGTCGCATTCTATTGAGTGTCGCATCAATGCTGAAGACCCAGAAAAATTCACCCCTTCTCCCGGAAAGATCACCGCATTGCATGTGCCAGGTGGTTTGGGGGTGCGCATCGAATCTTTTGTTTACGATCAGTACAAAGTAGTTCCCTACTACGATTCAATGATCGCCAAATTGATCGTCCATGCCCCTACTCGCACTGAGGCCATTGCCAAGATGCGACAGGCGCTTGACGAATTTGTGGTCGAAGGAATCAAGACGAACGTTTCTTTTCACAAGAAGATCATGGCGAGCGAGAAGTTTAAAAGCTCCCGGTACGACACCCACTTTTTGGAAGAGTTTCTCGCTAAAACCGAATAAAATTGGGGAGATGAGCTCGTTTTCATCTTCCTGGGGCAAAGCCCCTCCCGAGGGGGCACCTGAGGGGACTCAAGTCGACCTGGGTGATGACCTTTTGCAGTCTTCTGCGTCTGAGGCGGAGTCCACTGCTTCCCCGCCTCCTTCAGCAAAAACATCTGGCCTTGCTGCTGATGAACTCGACTCTGCGAGGATTCTTTTGAACGAGGGGCTTTTGGCTGACGCCCGTAAGGCGCTCTTTCGTGTCCTTCGAAACGAACCTGCCAATGCAGTGGCTCGAATGCTTCTTGAGGAGATTCGGTCTCAGGAGTTAGGCGCGCTTCTCGGGGCAGATGCGTCGGCGCGTTCCACTCTGACTTATCTCAAGGGTGAAGTTTCTGAAGACTCTCTGAGAGAGCCTGACCTGACTCTCAAGGAACTGGATGAAGCGCTAGGACTGGGGCTTGCGCCCGGAGCAGACGAGACCCGACTCTGCGAGCAGTGGATTGCTCAGGCCCTGCCTCGGGGTGCATCGGCCAGGGAGAGAATGGACTGGGCTGTTGCGCTGGTGGTGCTGGATCAGCCAGGGCTCGCTGTAGATGTGCTTGAGCAGGCCCGGCAAGACAAAGAAAGTTTTGAGTTCCAGGCGCTCTTATCAGAGACCTGCCTCCTTGCCGGCGAAGGTGAGCGAGCTCGAACCGTTGCCGAGCTTGCGTTGAGGGATCCTACGCTTCCGGCTCCGTTGAGGACTGAGTTTACTTACTTGCGTGCGCGGGCTCTTGAGGTCTTGGGCCGCAGGGCTGAGGCTCAGGCCATTTTCAAAGTTCTTGCGACTCATCGGGATTCGAAATTCAGAGCGGGCAAGCTCTAGGGTGGACTCAAAATGCTGATTCGGATTCTGAGAAGACCGCTCCTCATTTTTGCAGTGCTCACGACGGTGCTTTTGGGCGCCGCCTTTGGTTTTTTGCAGAGTCGCACTTTTGCTGGAATGGTGAGGCGATTTCTCGAGAAGTCCGTCCCACCAGAACTCGGGATCAGTGGTAATTTTCGAGAATTCGGCATTCAGCTCTTTCCGCCAGCGGTGACCATCAGTGAGCCCGAATTGAAGCTGGCACCTGAAAACTTGTTTTCATTACCCGCGGACTCAGTCATCAAGGCCAAACAGATTGGAGTCAGCTTCAAGCCTCTTCAGATGTTGACTGGTCACGTGGAGCTCTCGGAGGCAAGGATCGTAGGCGGAGATCTTGAGCTTAAGATCACGCCTACTCAGGCCAAGGCGTTGAAGGCTTCTCGCAAAAAAGAGCGTTCAACCCTTCTAGATTGGGAAAAACTCGTCCAGATCCAAATCCGCGCCATTGCGCTCGAAGACTCCCGGGTGTTGCTCGAGTGGTCGGACTCAGGGGCAAAGCTCATTCTTGCCACCCGTGAGGTCGTGCTTGCTCGAACGGGAAGTCCTGGGTCTTTTGCTCTTGCCTTGGATGGCGCTCTGGATTCGGTCGAATTCAAATCTCCCTCCTCTCAGAAAGGGCCCAGCAGAGTCTCTGACCTCGAGGCTCATGCCGTCATCTATCCGGACCGAGTGGACGTGTCTGGTCTTTCGGTGGATTTTGGCAAGGAGGGCTTTGAGTTTGTCTCCCAGGCCAGCGGAAAAATTAAAGGAAGTGTTCTTGATTTTGAATCCCTCCAGGCGGATCTAAAAATCAGCGCCTCAGGACAACTGAGTTCAATCGCTGCTTGGAGTGGTCTCAGCAAAGCCAAGCTCCGGGGTGGGCTCTCTTTTGAAGGTCAACTTCAAACGGATCTCTTAAATCCACGGAAATCTCTCCGTTTAGCTGGAAAAACTGAGCTTCGGGATACGACTCTCGAGGGATGGGCTTTTAAGCGAGCGGACCTGGATGGGCTTTTTGAGCTCTCTTCCAATGGGTCGGAGTCTCGAGCGGTTCTTGAGCGGGGGCGCATCGAGCTTGCTCAAGGTCATCTCGAGCTGGGTCGAATCGTCTGGCACCCGCATGCGGATGAGACTCTGAAGATCCCAGTTCGATTGGAGAGTGTTGAGCTTTCGCCTTTGCTGGGGCCTCACGCCTCTACGCTCGAATCACTGGCAACACGTCTGAGTGGGGCGCTGGATGTGGAGCTGAATCCAAAATCCAAGAATTTTAGGATCCTTACCCAAGCGCGACTTTCGGCGCCGTCACTGAGTCTGTTTGGTGGCTCGAGCCGTCGCGATCAAAATCTGATCCTCCGCACCAAGTCCGTTCAGATCAACGGAACGTTTTTGGTTGAACGCAGCCGGTTTTCACCGCTTGAGCTCGAGTTAGGCTTTGGGAGCTCCCGCTTCAAAGTTGGGGGCGGGGTGACCTGGGGATCTATTTCTCAGGCTGGCTCTCCTGAAATCCAGTGGGACTTGGGGGTGGGGGGGAGTGCTGACTTGTCTGATCTCGAATCTTTGGGACGCTCGCAGATTCGGGGCAAGGGTGGGCTGCAGGCTCGAATTCATGGAGGTCGCAACTCGTTAGCTCTCGAGTTTGATGCGGATCTTCAGGAGGCTGAGTACGTTCAGCTTCAGTTTGGCAAGATCAAGGGAAGGATCACTCTTTCTGATGACCTAAAGCTGCTGAGTTTTCATCGCGTCGACGCAAGAAATGGAACGTCCTCTTACCAGGTGGATGGATCGATCGATTTTCGAGGGGACGGAAAGATGGCCTTAGGCTTTGATATGCCTAACGGCAGAATTGAAGATTTTTCTCGGATTCTCTCGCCGCTGACTCGTCAACTCCCTTGGTTTCCTCATTTACTTCGCGGGCGGACTCGCATTCGTGGAAGCGTGGGAGGTGCCCTATCCGTACAGGGGATGGACATTCAGGCCCAGCTCGACGGCTCTAACTGGTCGTACTTAGGCGAACAGCTGAGCGCAGTGAAATTTCGTGGCGGCTATCAAGCGGGACGTTATTGGGCAGAGGATCTGGTCGCCATCAAGAGATCTGGCTCAATCCTGGGTAAAGTTTCTTTTGGTCCAGAGGGTAAGCTTGCGTGGCGACTGCGGACGCAGAATCTCTCCCTTCGAGACTTTGACTGGATCATCCGACTCGATGTCCCAGTCAGTGGGGACTTATCGATTCAGTCTGAGGGCTCAGGGAAATGGCAGCAACTAGAGTCCACGACCCAACTGCGACTGGTCGGAGCTGCCATTCGTGGCAAGAGTTTAGCGGAGTCTTCTCTCTCCGTTCAGAGCAAGCAAGGAGCCTTTAACGCGGAGGGCGCCGGCCTGGGTGGCCAATTAAAAATCGTTGCACAGCACGACCCTGCGTCCCATTCCAGTAATCGGTTTTCACTCGTCGCCAATAATCTGGATTTATCTTCTGCATTGATTCTCCTGAATCCAAAGCTTGCAAACGAGGATGAACTGGGGGCTCGTGTGTCGGGCGAGGTCAATCTTTCATACCGTGGAAGTGCGATCGATCTAGCAAGCGGCACCGTCTCTCTCTCCGAGCTTCGATTGAAAAAGCAGGGCGCTTCTTTCAAACTTTTGGACCCTGTTTCAAGTCGTCTGGACTCAGGTACTTTTGATTTGCCAGCGATTCGGGTCTCATCGGCTTCAGGCCAAATTGTAGCGGCACAGCTCGGGGCAAGAAGGGGGAACTGGAGCACGCACCTCTCCGGAGATCTTGATCTGTCCTTCCTTGAATTTGTTGCTGCGCCTGTACTGCAAGCCGGTGGTCGAGTGAATCTTGATTTCAATCTTTCTGGAGCCTTCTGGTCGCCCGAGTTGTCGGGGGCAGCTGAGGTTGACTCGGGACGAATTAGGATCAATAGCCTTGATTCTCCGATTGAAAACCTTTCTGGAAGAATTTCGGTTCGAAAGAATAAATGGCTCTTTACATCGTTTCAGGCCGACTTGGCGCAGGGGCGAGTATCCGGGGGTGGTCAGGTTCTGTTGTACACCGACAGGTTGCCTGAACTCGACTTTGCCATAAGTCTTGCCGAGAACCGGCTCAAGGCCTATCCGTTTCAATACCTCAAGGTGGGAGAGGGAAAAATCACGCTGACAGGAAAGCAGCTCCCCTACGAGATTTCCGGAAGTGTCGTGGTGGATGAAGCGATCTCCCGAGAAAAGCTTTCTAACGCTGGACAGGGCATTGCGCTTAAGACCACGCTCTACGCACCCCCGGCATCACCGGATAGTTCGTTGGATTTTCCGCTAGTGATTTTAAAACTCGACGTCAAGGCCGACTCTGGTTTGAGATTTCAGAACGAGTTTTTGGATGTAGAGCTCAAGGCGGCCATCACGCTCGTCAACACTCTAGAAGCGCCCCGAGTCCTCGGGCGCGCTGAATTGGTGCCCGGTCAAGGTAAGCTCAACTTTAAGGAGCACGTATTTCAGATTCAATCGGCCCAGGTCATCTTTGATAATCCTCAATCTCTTGATCCGCGTTTTGAATTGGGCGCCGTTACGGAGGTGGGGGGAACCAAGATCCAACTTTTTACTTCGGGCACTGCGGGCCGATATAAAATTGACCTGTCCTCGAACCCTGTGATGCCCGAGTCCGAGATTCTGTCTCTCTTAACTCTCGGGCGTACCACTGAGGACTCCAGGCGCTTGAGAAGTACCAACGTCTCTGGAATTCAGCAAAGTGAAGCCGCGTCTTTGATCCTTCACTCCATGGATTTTAATCGAGATGTCAAAGAGAAGACCGGATTTCAGATCGGTGTGGGTGAAGCTCTAGATACCATGCAAGGCGCGAGCGCATTTAGACCGCAGGCGGATGCTGAAAGTACGGTTGCGCCAAAAATTGTGCTCAAACGACAGATCGGCAAGCAAGTGGATCTGAGCGTGGGTTCCACTGTTGGTGCTGGTGCAACGACACAACGTGAAGTGAACGCTGACTTATACCTTTCACCGTCGGTGTCGGTCCGAGGAGTTTGGAACTACCTCGAGGGCACCAGCACCCAGGATGCCGGGGCGTCCCAACAGGGGCGTACTAGTTTTGGGCTCGACCTCAAGCTCCAGAAGAGGTTCAAGTAGCGATGGGAGCGAGGCCGATCTTTTCTTGTTTGCTTTCCCTCGCCATTTTCGTTGCGGTACTTCACCCAGCGTTTGCAGTCGAGGTCGACCAAATCGAGGCTGACGGAATGAGAGTCTTGGGCGTCGCAGATCTCAACGCTGTACTCGAGATTCGTGCTGGTGAGGAGTTTGATCCTGAGCTTGTCCGAAGATCTCTACGAAATCTGAAGGAACTTTATCGCTACCGTGGATTTCCGGAGGCGGAGATTCAACACTCTTGGAGTGAAGAGTCCATTCCGCGGACTCTCAAATTCAATATCCGGGAAGGTCGGCCCACTCGAATCTCAGAAGTGAGGGTGCTGCCTGCTCGTGAAAAGCCTGCTCAGTGGGAGGAGTTCTCAGTTCGACTGCGAGGTCTTCTCAATCTCCGCACAGGAGATGTGTTTGATCAAGAAAAGGCCGCCGCTACTGCGCGTCTGCTCCAGTCCGCGATGCAAGCTGAAGAGTTCATTGGTTCTGTGGTCAACGAAGTGCGGGTCGATCGGCTGGACCGGGCATCGGATCGTGAGACCGCCTCTTGGGTTGCGCTACAGATTCGAGTCGATCTGGGTGAGCGAGTGACTTTTGGATTTCGGGGCAATCAGTATTTTTCACGCAATGAGCTACTTCAGCAGATTTTGGAGCAACGCGCCCTCGGTCTTGGGCAGGACTACGTTGAGACGCTCAAGGCTCGCTTACAAGAAGCCTATGAGTCCGCTGGCTTTAGTCAGGCAGAAATTCGTGCACTCCCGCAGCAGTCTCGTACTCCTCCTGGGCGGCATGTCACTTGGGTCATCAAAGAGGGATCCCGCGCTCGGATTGCTCGGGTCGAGTTCGAGGGCAATGTAGTTTTTAGCGACACTGAGCTCTCCGAACTTTTTTTTCAGTCAGTGCCGCGGATGTTGTCGAACCGCGTCTATTACAAGCCAGAGGTGGATAAAGCCTCTGAGTTCTTGATTCAGAAACTCAGGGCTCGCGGATACTTGGGGGCTCGTCTCATGAGCACCCAGGCGCTTTGGGACCCGGAGCATACCTTGGCAGTGCTTCAGATCTACTTGGTCGAAGGGGAGATGACCCGCGTGGGTCAGGTCGAGGTGACGAGTGGGGATGGTGACGCAGCCATTGACCGAGAAACGGCGCTCAAAATTCTCTCGCTACGTCCCGGGGACCCCTTCAATATTTACGCCTTCAACGACGGGGTTCAGCAGCTCAAGCGATGGTTTAGAAATCGGGGTTTTCTCGAAGTGGTTGTGCCCAATGAGGGCAAGGCTGCGGAGAGTGCGTCGCAATCCGATGCGATCGTTCATTATCGAGACAATAACCATTTTGCGGATGTCCAGATCACGGTTCAGCCCGGTCAGCGCTTTAAAGTGTCGCGAATTAAGGTCGATGGACTGGGCAAGACTCGAGAATGGGTCGTGCGGCGGGAGCTGCCCTTTCGTCCCGGTGATGTCTTGACTGAGCAATCTGTCTTTGAGGGAGAAGGAAATTTAAGAAGGTTGGGTCTTTTTTCAAGTGTGCAACTCAGTATTGAACCCGACGAGGCTGCGCCGGATCAAAAAAGGGTCATTGTGACCGTTCAAGAGGGGACCCCAGGGCTTGTGGCTGGAGGTTTGGGATTTCGAAATGACCTCGGGGTTCGTGTTTTCGGAACGACTTCTTATAGTAATCTTTTTGGTCGCAATCATGCATTGGTGTTTTCTGCGACAGCCAATCGAAGGGTGGAAGAGCGACGTATCCCGCTCGAGTATCAGCTGCAGTTAGGCTATCTCTGGCCGTGGTTTGGCTGGGGTGATTTGGTTTTTAGGCCTAACGTTACCTTTCAGCGGATTCAGTATGTCAATTTTGATGCGTCCACTTTGGCTCTTGCTGCGACGTGGGAAAAGAAACTCCTTTCAGACTCTAATCTGATAGCAGCATTCAATTATAGTCTGGAGCGCATCGAGCAGACCGCTCAAGACCCTGACAGCATTGATAATCAGACTTTGACGATTGGTGCTATCAATCCATCGCTTCGTCTGGATCTTCGAGATAATCCGCTGGCCCCGACCCGGGGATTCTACGGCTCTCTGTCCTTTGAGCTTGCCGATCCTTTGTTGCTCTCTCAGGTCGAGCCGTTTGCGGTCGGCTATACCCGTCTCCTTTTTCGTTCAGATTATACTTGGAATTTTTGGCGGGACTTGACCTGGTACTTTTCGTTTAGGACAGGTCTTGAGCGCAACACTCAAGACATATCCGACACACGTGTCGCCATTCCGCTCATTAAACAGTTTGCTCTGGGTGGAGCGGCAAGTCTCCGTGGATTTAGAGAGCAGGAGCTCAACATTCAGGACATTGCGGTGCGCGGCACGGCTTCGTATGTCAACTATCGGACGCAGCTTGATTTACCGCTCTCGGGTCCAATGCGATTTGGTCCGTTCTTGGATGCCGCCAATCTGCTGGTGGACCGTTACTCTTTGAGAGACGGACTGAGATTTGGAACCGGGTTTGGGATTCACTACTTGACCCCAGTAGGTCCCATCAATTTTGATCTCGGATTTAAAGTAGCCCCGCGTCCTAATGAAGAGTCGTACCGGTTCTACTTTTCTATCGGAATGATCTAGAGCTGCACATCTTGGGACCCTACACTCTTGCCGGTGCCCTGAGCGCTGCAGATTTTGCCGGTTTTGGGTAAGCAATTTTTCTCCTTATAATGGTGGGTGAGGAAGACCGCATGAAGCAGCCTGTTCTATTAGCATGCATGATCGCGTTGATTTTGAGTGGCACCGCCTGTCGCGAATTGAATGCCAGATCTTCTGAGAGCTCTGTGAGTCAGGGCACCGGAGTGTCCATTGGAGATCCGGACGATTCGGCTGGCTTTTGGGTCAAGGCGTGCCGAACGTTTACGGGATCGAGCGGCTCTGGGACCTGCGATGAGGGAAACTACCTGATTCATCAGCGTTCCTCTGCAACTCTGGGAACTAACCCAGTGGCCGACCGATTGAACGAATGCAAAATCACGAATGCTGATGGAAGTGCTGCGGCCATGATTGAATGTCTGGTTGAGGCAGATGAACTTGAGCTGGCATTCAATGGACTTTCTCTTGCTTATAATGTGCCTTCATCGATGTGTGAGTACTTCGTTGAGAATCCATTTCATTTTTGGAATTATGAACCGGCACTTGCGGGCGCGGATCGATTTGGTCCCTCCGTGGTGAGCTACACGATTAGCGCGGCCGGAACGATTACCTCGGTGGCTACTCAAACGTATGTGGGCGGTGTACTCACGCCGGATGCAGTCGCGCAAGTCGCCGTGAATTCAAACGGCGGCGGCATTCGGTGTCTCTACAACTATTCGGATAGTGGCGGACCTAATTGCTGCTCCGGCACTTATCAACTGACTGTGACGGATCTAAGTGTGACGCCCAATACGGTGGTCACCAGCTTTCCGAGTTGGGGTGGAAGTGGTGCAAATTGCCTGGCGGGGCCAGCCATGCGCACTCAAAGCAAATCAGAGGATGGGTATCCGATCGTAAATTATTTTAACGTAGACGGTACCGGTATCAGCCGCGGTTACACTGCTCTATCGAGGTCGTCCGGGTCCATTCTGGTCAATACTGCCTTTACTGCCAACCATGTAAAGACACTCAATTTGGCTAGTGCGGCAAGTTATCCCAAGGGGTTTTCAACACGTGCGGGCTACTCTCCCGTTCCATATTATGAGTTTTTGTGTCTGGACCGGGCAGAGGAAGTCAACGCCCGCGTCCGAGTCTACGTGCGTGAGTGGAATGAAGTGGCCGAACTTGATAAGTACCGAAATGGCGATGCATCGGCTAACGAGGACACCTCGGGTACTGAGACCGGGTCGGGCGGAGTAAAAAATGACCGCGCTGACTGGGAAGATATTCATGCGCTCGATGTCTTTCCATCGAGCGAGGCGTTTTTAGAGCTTTCTTCAGGTACGGCCCCCTTGGGGGTGACCAACAAGACTGAAATTCCAGGCTACCTGCTCCGGACTTCTCTTTACTGAGAGGCCATCAGGCTCAAGAACTCAAAAACGAGAGCCGCTCCTAAGAGCGAGGTCAGGTCTGCGTGATCATGGGGCGGAGAGATCTCAACCACATCTGCTCCGCAGATGTGGAGGCCCTTAAGTTTACGAACACAGTGGAGTGCTTCAAAGCTTGTCATTCCGCCCACTACGGGAGTGCCCGTTCCCGGCGCAAATGCCGGGTCAACACCGTCGACGTCAAATGTGATGAACACGGGTCGTGATTTTGCTCTGCTTTTAGACAGTGCACGGTTGCGGAGAGAGCTGAAAAAAGCTTCACGTTTTTTTGGCTCGTTAAAATCGTCGATTCCAAGAATATTGATTTTTTCTCGACGACAGTACGCCTCTTGATCTGCTGAAGTGAGCGGACCTCGAATTCCGATTTGAAACACGTCTGCACCAGTGATGAGGTCCTCATCGATTGCCCGGCGAACCGGCGTACCGTGGTGATAGCGCTCTCCCCACGCGGCATCGGCAGTATCCGTGTGCGCGTCAAACTGCACGAGGATTGGCTTTCCGTAACGGGCATTGATGGCTCTGAGTTCAGGCAACAGGATGGAGTGGTCTCCACCCACCAGCACAGTTCGAGCTCCAGCGTCGTGCGCTGCTCTGACGTGAGTTTCAATGTTCTTGAACGTCGTGTGGATATTCAGTGGATTGACCGAGATGTCCCCACCGTCGACGACATTTAATTTCTCATAAACGTGGACGCCCAATTGAGGGTTGAAATTGCGGCAAAGTGCCGACGCCTCTCGAACTGCCCGGGGTGCAAAGCGGGCCCCAGGGCGATAAGTGGTGCCTCCATCGAAGGGCACACCTAGAATTGCTACATCTACACCCTTTCCTTTTAAATCAGGGACATAGGGCAGCCGATTGAAGGTCGCCACATCGCCAAAGCGAGGGCTGACGAGAGGGTTTTTTGGAGAGTATTGGGGAGTGGGTGAGGGGCGACTCATGTGCTCGAGATCATAGGTGAAAAAGGCGTTGACTTCAACTTAGTCAAACTATAGATCCTACCGCCTATGTTGCAGAGAAAGACGTATCAGGCAAAACAACAGGGCCCCCATTTTTTTGAGACCAAGGGTCCCAACGCTCCCAAGTGGTTTGTGGTGGATGCGAAGGACCAGGTCGTGGGTCGAATTTCTACACTCATTGCTCGTGTCATTACGGGCAAGCACAAGCCAACCTATACCCGCCATGCGGATGCAGGTGATTTTGTGGTGGTTCTCAACGCTGACAAGGTGGCGTTTACCGGCAATAAGTGGGACGGCAAGCTCTATCGCCGCCACACTGGGTATGTGGGCGGACTCAAGACTGCTACGGCAGCTCAGATGCTTGCCCGAAATCCAGAAGAGATTCTTCGTCAGGCAGTCTGGGGCATGACCAACAAGTCAAGCTTGGCTCGTCACCAGATGAAGAAGCTCAAGATTTTTACAGGTACCGAGCATCCTCATGCTGCACAGAACCCGCAGGCACTCCCAGCTGGAGCGGTTCGTCGCACCAATGTTGCTCGTAAGGCAAAGTAAGGAAAACTGATTCATGGAAAAGCAGACCCAGACTGTTGGTAAGCGCAAGGTTGCAGTAGCTCGTGTGTACATTCGCCAGCGAGCCGGAGAGACCGGTGTCATCCTGATTAATGGACGCGGATTTGAGAATTACTTTCCGCGCCCCACGTCTCGCATGATGATCATGCAGGCTCTCGAAATGACTCAGACCGTGGGTCGTTTTGACATCAAGGTGAACGTCAAGGGCGGAGGCAGTACTGGTCAGGCCGGCGCAGTTCGCCATGGCATTGCACGTGGCCTCATTCGTGTCGATCCGTCGCTTCGCGGAGTGCTCAAGAAGGCCGGCTTTCTTACCCGCGACTCCCGCGTGGTTGAGCGTAAGAAATATGGTCTGGCAGGCGCTCGTCGCCGCTACCAGTACTCCAAGCGTTAAACGGAGGCTGGAAGTTCAGTTTCAACCAGCGGCCTGGCGAGAAATCGTCAGGCCGCTTTTTTTTCGGGTTTTTTCATGCTGGGCTCCAGGGCGAGTAGGGCGCACTCCAGTGCTCGGCCGTACTGGTTAGCGGCCTTGATCCGCTCAGCCCGTAACAGCTCGTGAATCGGATGATGTGGGTCTTTGAGTTGAGCGAGGTGATGCCGTCCCCGGCCTAACCAAGTCTCTAGTTCTAGGCCCGCATTGACCTCAGGGATCAGGCTGCATGCTGCAAAGAGGGCCTGAGCGGTATCCTCGGTCTCATCGTGTAAGTGGTATTCTGCCTCAGCGTCTGAAAGGTACGGCAGTTCTGCAGTGCGATCTCTCAGGTAGGCGATCTTGGCCTCGTGCCACAGTGCATCCGCCAAATGCTTGGCTGCTCGAGCCCACCGTTCTGCTCTCAAGCGGCTCTCGGGAGTGTTGGTTCGGTAATCAGTCATGGCCCTTTGATAGAGCGCAACAACGTGTCGGGCTTGAATAGGTGAGTCTAGAGTGTGATTCCAGAGGTGAGTGACGCCTGCCTCAACAACAGAATTATAGGCCCGTTTAAGCTCTGTTGCGGCATTATCAGGCAGCAGCATGAAAAATCCTCCCAGCACTGCTTAGTGCAAGGCCGGGGCCCACGTGAGATACTGGGTCAATCATGGTCTGGAGCACTACCAAAGAGAAGGTCAAGCGGCTTTCACAGCGCATTGTCGAGGCTCAGCGTCCCATTCGTGTTCTGGATGCGATTAAGTGGGACCCCTCCTTTGAAAGCGAGCTACGAAAACGCAAGTTCAAGTCACTTCCGGTTGGAGGGCCCGAGCTTTTTGAAAAGAACACGCTTGGGTTTGATCCCAAGCAAAAACTCGAAGAATTCAAAGATCTCATCGGGGATATTCAATCCAGCCTGGGAAATGAAGATGATCTTGGGGCTCTCCTCGTAAGCATCTGTGAGCAGTACCGGGATGTAGTGAGACTCCTGCAAAGCCGCGGAACTGAGAAATTTGGTGAATACAGCCGGAAACTCTACGGTTCTCCGAAGGATTGTTTCTTTGATGAAAGTCGGACCGTCTCGGAGTTGGGGCGTACACTCTACGAGATTCTCTCAGGCATCGACGACGCGGCTCTGGGGGCTGAGTACCCTAAAGAACTCGAGGCCCCCGCCGTCGTGGACGAATTGAATTCTCGATTTGATTTGGTTTTCGGAGCAGACCGGGTGAAAGCCAAGCTCTCGGATGGGATTCTGGCCGATGCTGCGGCCGGAGGTGATACGGTCAAGATCAAGGATGGTTCTCGATTTTCGCGACGGGATATCGACATCTTAGAAGTCCATGAGGGCTGGGTTCACGTCGGCACCACCTTAAACGGCAATCATCAGCATGTGGCCCGGTGGCTTTCTAAGGGCCCGCCTCGTTGCTCCTCTACCCAAGAGGGCCTGGCAGTCTTGATGGAGATTTTCACTTTTAGGAGCTACCCGCGACGTGCCCGCCAGATCAATGACAGAATCATTGGGATCGAGAAAGCCCAAGAGGGTGCCAATCTGCTTGAGGTGATTGAGTTCTATCGGACCGAGGGCTACTCCGAGGACGAGTGCCTGGCCAATGCGCTCCGGGTTTTTCGAGGTGGGGTTATCGAAGGGGGGGCCCCCTTCACCAAGGATCTCGCTTACTGTCGCGGCTTCGTTGAAAACTACAATTTCATGCGGGCAGCGATTCGAGGCGGGAAGCCGCAGTTGATTCCCTTTTTGTTTGTTGGCAAACTTTCAGTTGAAGATGTTCCGTTGCTGTATCGTAAGCACCAGGAGGGGATCGTGGATGCACCCGTGTTTCTTCCTCCGCAGTTTGCTGATCTCAACGGGGTTGCAGTTTGGATGAGTTTTTCGAGCTTTTTGAGCAGTGTGAATCTCTCGAAGGTGCAGGAGCATTACGATCGTTTGTTCAAGAAGTTTGTCTGAAGGGGAACCTAAATGAAATTTTTGCCACGAATTCGTCCTGAGTTTTCAGCTCTTTTAGCGCTCGGCCTTGCCATGCCGGCTGCTGCTGCCGCGGTGTTGGCCACGGTGGGTAAGCGTCAGTTCACAGAGCAAGACCTCAAGGTGGCGTTGAGTCAATATAATGACGGCCAAAAAGGGAATATTCTCAAAGATCGCACGAATCGGCGCCAGATTCTGTCCAATCTCATTGAGCAGGAGATTCTCTACCAAGAGGCGGAACGGCAGAAGGCGGACGAAAACGAGCAAGTCAAAGCAGCTGTTGAAGCGTTTAGGCGCCAACAGATGGTCGCCCTTTTGCTGGAGCAGCAACTTGGCTCGAAAGTGAGTGAAGACGCGGCTCGAAAATTTTATAAGAGCAACCAGCTACTCTTTAGTACTGAGCAAGTTCGAGCTCAGCACATTCTAGTCCAGACGGATGCCGAGGCTCGCGAAATGCTCAAGAAGGCCTCAGCTCCAGGTGCGGACTTTCAGAAACTAGCCGAGCAGTTTTCAAGAGACTTGTCGGCAAAAAATAACCGAGGCGAGTTGGGTTACTTTAGCCGCGATCAGTTGTCAGAAGAATTCACGAAGGCTGCATTTGGAGCTTCTACGGGTGATATTGTAGGTCCGGTCAAGACGCTTTACGGATACCACATCATCCGTGTGATGGATAAGAAGCCCGGTCGAGTACAGAACTTTGCCGAAGTCGAAATGAAGGCGCGAGCTTTGCTTCGCCAACAGCTGCTGGGCCAGTACGTTGCCAAGTTGCGAGGAGCGGCTGAGATCAAAGTGGATGAAAAGGCGCTAGAAAAGCTCTAATCGCAGTCGATTAAGAGTATTCTCTGGCCTTGATCCCATACTTCTCGAGTTTTCGTAGAAGCGTTTTCTTTGGAATGTTTGCGTGGAGTGCTGTTTGATTGATTCTGCCCTTGAAGGTTTTGAGGGCAGAGATCAGAAACTGACGTTCAAATTCTTCCTTGTTGGCCTGAAAGTCCAGGCGGTTGATGTCGAGCCTAAAGCCCGTCTCAATTGAAAGCGGAGCCCCGTCGGGGGCTGAGAAATCTGAAGGATCGAGTAAGGGTTCGCCTGCGCCACTATCAGGTAGTCCATGCGCGTTGAAATGAGAGGGCAGGCTGGATGCATGAATCTCATCATCAGTTTCGATAACAAAGGCGTGCTCAATCACATTTTCAAGTTCACGGATATTGCCTGGCCAAGAGTGGGCAAGCAGCAATTCCATGGCTTCATCAGTCGCACCTGAAATGTGCTTCTTGTGTTGATGGTTGAATTTATCAATAAAGTGCCGAACCAAGTGTTCGATGTCATTCCGTCGATCCCTCAGTGGCGGCAGTTGAATCGGGAGCACGTTGAGCCGATAAAAGAGGTCTTCACGAAACTGCCCGTTGCGGATCATTTCCTCGAGATTACGGTTTGTTGCTGCAACAATGCGAACATCCACTTCAATCTCGCGATTGGATCCGACCGGCGTAAAGCACTTGGTCTGTAGGGCTCTCAGGAGCTTGACTTGCATTGCGGCAGAGATGTCTCCGATTTCGTCTAAGAATAGAGTTCCACCGTCCGCATATTGAAATTTTCCGATTTTTCGCTGATCGGCTCCAGTGAATGCTCCTTTTTCATGACCAAAGAACTCACTCTCGATGAGCGTCTCAGGGATCGCCGAGCAGTTGACTGTGACAAAGCGATTGTCTTTTCTGGGGCTGTTGAAGTGGAGGGCTTGGGCCACCAGTTCTTTTCCGGTTCCGCTTTCACCTCGAATGAGCACAGCCGTATCGACTTG
>JBKCVM010000018.1:0-20144 GCA_046317855.1 Oligoflexia bacterium | reverse complement strand
GAACTGGGGATTGAGCAGGGTGGCAAGCCTCTGAAGAACCTCAACATCAACATGACTCAGCTCAAGAGCTGGAAGGACGGCGTCGTCGCCAAGCTAACGGGCGGTGTCGCTCAGCTCCTGAAGGCCAATGGATGCACGGTCATTGCCGGAGATGCCCGGTTCACGGGGCCCAAGACCCTCGAGATCAAGACTGCCAAGGGCGTGGAGCAGGTCCAGTTCAATGCCTGTGTGGTTGCAACGGGTTCGCGCCCGGCAGCGTTGCCTGGCTTTACGGTCGACAACAAAAAGATCCTCGATTCGACGGGTGCTCTCGACCAGACTTCTGTTCCGGGCTCGGTGCTCTGCATCGGTGGCGGATACATCGGTCTTGAGCTCGGGACTTTTCTGTCCAAGGTCGGATCCAAGGTCACGGTCGTCGAAGCAGGCCCGCAGCTGCTGGGTGGCTGCGATCCGGATCTCGCCAAGGTCGTTCAAAAGAAGCTCGAAAAGAAAGGTGTAGAGATCTACCTCAACCACGGCGTCAAGGGCATGAAAGACCTTGGCTCAAAGGGCGTTGAAGTTTCGTTTGAACCCCGAGCGGGCGGCGCCAAGCTCACTAAGACCTATGACAAGGTGCTGGTCACGATCGGTCGCACTCCAAATTCTGAGAACATCGGGCTCGAAAAAGCAGGCGTGAAGCTTGATTCGAAGGGCTTTGTCTTGGTGGATGCCCAGCGTCGCACCAATGTGGCCGGCATCTACGCGATCGGCGACATTGCTGGTCAGCCGCTCCTTGCCCACAAGGGCTCCAAAGAAGGCTTGGTAGCCGCAGATGCGATCGCAGGCAAGAAGGCAGCCTACGATGTGGTCGCGATGCCTGCAGTGATCTTTACGGATCCTGAAATCGCTACTGTGGGTCTTTCTGAGGCTGAGGCCAGGGCCAAGGGGCTTCAGATCAACGTCGGTATCTTCCCGTTTGCAGCAAATGGCCGCGCGCTTTCGGTCGGCGAGCCCGAAGGCTTCGTCAAGATGATCGGAGATGCAAAGACGGGAAGGCTTCTCGGCGTGCACATCGTAGGAGCCGAAGCTTCGAACCTGATCTCTGAGGCAGCTCTTGCCATCGAGATGGGGGCTCAGGTTGAAGATCTGGCTTTGACGGTGCATCCGCATCCGACGCTTCCTGAAACCTTGATGGAGGCTGCCGAAGCAACCCTCGGACACGCCATTCACATCTTCCAGAAGAAGCCCACGGCCGGAGCGCAGGCTCCCCTGGCTCGCGTTTAATTGGGGCTGTGACGGGATGCAGTTCTGGTCCCTTCGTGGTTACGTGCCTTACCCAGAAGTCGCTGAGCTCCAGCGCCTGCTTGTGGAAAAGCGCGCCGCGGGCCTGATTGAGGACACCGTTCTTTTTTTGGAGCATGAGCCCGTCGTCACGCGTGGGCGGGGCTTGCAGTGGACTGGCGTGGTGCGCGAACGCTCGGTTCCGCTTGCGTCGCCGCTGCCTCCGTCGATTGCGTTTGCCGAGAGCGAGCGGGGTGGGGACTTGACTTACCACGGGCCCGGCCAGCTCGTGATGTATCCTATCGTGAAGCTCGATGGCTCGGGGTTTGGGCCCAATCACGACATTGCGGCATTTTTGCGAAAGCTGGAACTCGTGTTTGTCGAGTGGCTCAAAGGACTGGGGCTTGAGTCCGAATCGCGCGAAAATGCGACGGGCGTTTGGGCTGACGGTAAAAAAGTTGCTTCGATCGGCATCGCCATCCGCAAGTGGGTGGTGTGGCACGGGCTTGCGATCAATGTGGTGAACGATCTCGCGCCTTTTCATCTGATCTCTCCCTGTGGCTTCAGTCCCGATGTGATGGGAACCCTTGCCGGGCTCATGGAATCCAAGGGGCTCTCGTTTGATCGGGCCGGATGGCGAACGTGGTGCGAGCGCGAGTTGGCAGATCGGATGGGTGAAGCGAGCGTCGCTGGCGTCCGAATCAGGGAGCTCTCACTGCATGAGGCTTTCATCGACGCCTCTACGGGTGCTCCTTAGAGTAGAAAAACCGTAAGCTTCGCAACTTTTTTTGTTGCGCCTTGACGCAATCTGCGGGAGTTACCCGCGCATCTGTTTGATCGATGTGTGGGGTTAAGCAGAAAAAAAGTGGGTGTGTGAATTCTCCGGGGGGAAGAATGAAGAAAATTTATTGGTCTCTGGTCTGTGGTCTGTCCACTCTTGTTTGTGTTGGGCAAGCGTTGGGGCAGACGCTGCATCCTTTCGCGCAACCTAAACTCATCAATACTTTAACAACGAACTCCGCAGCTGGGGCTCTTGATGTCAATCGAGATTCAAGCCCTGATGTGTTGGTGCCCGGCTTCTTTATGGGCTCGATGGTTAACTCATTGGATGAAGAAGGGGGTGGGATTGCGGTCAATTTTGGTGGGCCTGCAACTTTATCTCAGAACGGACAGATTGGAATTCCGTTGAGTTTTGCAAGCGGTCGGATTGACCAGGACGAGTTCGAGGATCTCGTGACGGTGAGTTCGACCGGGGCAGTAGTGTACCATCGCAATTTGGGTTCAACGCGTCTTGCGGCATCAAACTTTGCGCCAGCTGTAGTGGTGGATAACTTTGCCCAGGGGTTTCCAATTAATCCCCCTTTTGTGGCGTATTCGTTTCCGTATTCAGAAATTGCTGATTTTGACGGAGACGGCAATCAGGACATTCTGGTGGCAGGATCTCCGGTGGATACTTGGAGTGGCAACACTTTGCCTGGTTTTGTTGGCTTCTACAAAGGAGACGGACTGGGAGGCTTTCAACCGTTTAGATTTGGAATTTCTGGAAATGCAATCGACGGAAAGTTTGCCGATCTTGATGGAAACGGCACGCGGGATACCCTAGTGGCTCTGGTGGAGACTGGAGCGGTCGGGGCCTATACGTATGACTTCGTGCATGTCCGGTTTAACGGTGGCTCTTTGCAGCAGGTTACTCCTCCTCAGAGTATCGTCCCTGGCAAGGTGACTTCTTTTGACCTTGCCGACATGACGGGCGACGGTACTCCAGACTATCTGATCTCTTACGCCTATTTTACGGGCAGTCGGTATACTTCGGGCGTTCTTTACTACGCAGGCAGTGGTCAGGGCCAAGTCATCAACTCAAACTGGGGGCAGATGACTCTCCCTGCAAACCCAACTTCTTTTGGAGAATTCATTTCTTCGGTTTTGGTCGGTGATTTTAACCGGGACTCCCACTCTGATGTCGTGTTGCTTCGTCACTACCTTCAGCCCGGGCCTGGGGGCTCAGGTATGGCTGTTCAGTACGCCGATTCAGAGCTGTTGGTAGCGATGGGGCCCAATCTCGCTTTTGCGACATTTGAGTCTATTTCTTTGGGTGGGTTCCAGCGGATATTCTATACCCACGACGGAAATTTGTTTACCCAGGCACCTTATCGATCGGAAGCTCGCGGAGTGAAAAAGATTGAGCTGGGGGGCGACCAAGGATCCGATCTTCTGGTTGCAGGCCTCTATGTGGTCGGCACCAGTGCGGCATCCACGTACATTGCGACTCTAAAGAATCTGACTCCGGCGCGGCCAGGAGATGTGGTGTTTGAAAAAGTGGGAGACCCTTCGGGTGGTGCGCCTGGGTTTCCCGCACGAATGGGTTTTGATGGCGGAAGGCCGGTACCGGGGAACTCCAGTTTTGGAGCCACGGTGTCGAACCTCCGAGGGGGCAGCCTGGTGGGCCTAGTGTGGGGTCCGCTGGGCTTGCCCAAAATTTTTAGTAGCTTTGGGGTGGATGCCAATCTGGTTCCCGTAGAATGGTTCAGTGCTGGCCTTGCGGCAGGAAGTGGGCTTGGAGGCGGTTTTTTTAGGCATGCTCTCCCTATTCCAAACAATCCGGCCCTGGTGGGTGCAGCAGGATATTTTCAGTTTAACTACTATGATTTCGTGAGCGGGACTTTTGGTGGCACGCAGGCCACCGGTCTTTGGATTGGACAATAGCCTGTAAAGACAAGTATTTATAGTTGTTGACGGCATAGGTCAACTAATGTAGAACTCCGTCGCATGAAACGCGCGTCGGAGTTCTCTTTTTTGGGTTTAGGTGTCTGGGTGCTTTGGGGAGTTCTTATCTCCCCTTCCTTTGGACAGCAGACCAACCCACCTTCCGCGCGCACTCAAGCTGAACAAGTTTTTGAGCGGATGCGGTCAAAAGCTGAGGACGCTCTAGCACTGCGAGAGCTCTCGAAAGAACTTTGGCAGCAACCAGTCTCTGATCTTTTGAGTCTCCGCTCGGAGTTTGAGCGCCTCTCTCTTGACCCCCGCATCAGTGCAAACATTCGCAGGGTGACGGCTCGCCTTTGGCTCAGGGTTGCTGATCGGGCGCTGGATCAACGGGTGGGACTTTTCGATTCGATGCGTGCAGCCATTCTGACTGCAGAGAAACACGATGACTTTATTTACACTCACGTCCGGTCCACTTTGCTCCACGCGCTTGGAGACTCGATCGGACAAGGGGATGAGTCGTTTCAAGAGCGAGTGCAGTCTCTGCTGCGAGAAGCGGCGTTGTCCGGAGTTCCGGGTTCTGACGTCGCTGTCCGAATGTTGGCAAGCCCTCTGACTGCCGGGAACGCTCAAGCGCAAGCTGCAAATCTAGACCTGATGCTGCGGATTGCCTCCGAACCCAAGGCGCTTTCTGCCGCGCGAGGAGAGGCGCTTTTTCGTCTATTGCTCTCGTGCGGTTCGATGCAGGGGATCTGCGATGAGCAGCGTGAACGAGTGGGGTCTGTCATTTTTTCGGCTGCCTTGAGTGAGGCTGAACTTGAGCATCCAGACCTAGGGGTCTTGAGTAAATTTGTTCAGGCTCTGACTGTTTTTTCGAATCATTCTCAGAGAACGAACATGGCTCAGTTCATGAGTCGTTTGCAGTCGGATGCGCGAGCTCAGGAGCCCATTTTGCGAGACGCGATCTATGACGGGTTGGTCGTTTTTTCAGACATCCCAGAAGTGCTCAGACTTCTGCTCACAGAGCAGGCAAAAAAAGGAACTCTGGACTATCATGCGTTGGCCGAGGCGCGCTCAAAGGTTCTTTACCTCCGAGACCGAGTGCTCGATCTAGATCAGAAGATTCAGATTTGGGATGAGCTTCTGGCTTATCTGGCTCAAGAAGAAAGGGTGAATCGTCGGACCGCAGTACTGCGTGGCTTGCGCCTGTCGTGGAGTCTGCAGATTGTTCCTGGAACGATTTCTGAGATCACGCAGGAGTGGGTAGCCCTCCCTATTTTCCTTCAAAAGCTGCGGCTCATGGAGATCCCTCGTCGCAATGTAACGATCGATGGCTTAATGCTGCTCAGGGTTCTCTCGGGCGGAATTGCGATGTTAGTGGATCCCACGGGCACTCTGATCAGTTCTGAGATCGCCTCTTCAGGCCAGCAGAATCAGCAGGCTTACGCCAATCTCCACGACGACCTGAAGCTAGACGCTTCAGAGCTGCAGGCCACTCGCGCTGTCATTACAAGAATGCTCCGTGCAAAAAAGCTGGCTGAAAAAGCACCTCGCTAAAACCGTGTAGCGAGAGTGATTTAGCGGCGAGCCCCCATCCCCAGAAGGTGAAGGAGCTCTTGTCGAGTCGTTGAATTGGTTCTAAACGCTCCAAGCATGGAGCTCGTCACAGTATAGCTGTGTTGCTTTTCGACCCCGCGCATCATCATGCAAAGATGGGAGCATTCAGCGATGACTGCAACTCCATGGGGTTTGAGAACTTTCATGAGAGTTTTTGAGATCTCAGTCGTGAGTCTTTCTTGGACCTGAAGCCTGCGTGCAAAAGCATTCACAATGCGCGGAATTTTGGACAGGCCGATGATCTTACCCTTGGGGAGGTAGGCGACATGAATTTTGCCAAAAAACGGGAGCAGGTGGTGTTCGCAGAGTGAAAAGAGTTCGATATCTCGAACGATAACGATTTCACTCTCTTCTTGTTTAAAGAGGGCTTTCTTGGCAATCGCTTCTACATCGACCCCGTACCCTGAGGTCAGAAATTGCATGGCTTTGGCAAAGCGTTCTGGAGTTTTAACCAGTCCTTCACGAGAGGGGTGCTCTCCCAGTAGGCGCAGGATTTTAGAAGTTTCTTGGGCGATCGTTTCAGTGACTGGGCCTGCCATTTGGAGTTGAGTGCTACTGCACCCCGATTGAAGGCGTCAAGTGCGACTGATCTCCAAAATGTCCCCCTGATTGACGGAGTTTCGTCTCCAGAACTTTCCATACTGGAATCCCTGTGTCTTTGGGAGCAAAGGCAAGCCGTAACAAAATGCTGATCTCCACTGCACCACGTCCAATGCCCTCGGTGACTGCAACGGTGTAGGCTCTGAGTGGGTTCACTTTGTTTCCGTTTACGCGTAGGCCACTCACTTTTACCTTTCCATTGGAGCTCTCAGTCCTAAAGGTAAGCCCGGCAACGTTGAGGTGAAGACCGCTCTGCGTTACGTATTCGAGAACGTATTTGAGCATCCATCCCGGCACTTTGACTTTCCAGACGCTCCAGCCCATGGGTTTATTCACTTCAAAAACCCTGGGGTAGCTTTTCATGAGTGTTTCGTTCGTGATGACGCCGGCTGGCTGCGAGGTCCCGTAAAACTCTCCTGGATCTAGCGCAATTTCAGCTCCAGCTGCTTCACGAATGGAGTGCAGCACGAAGTTTCCCCATGGAGTGTACGAGTCGATCGGCCGATCCAGAGGTAGCGGACTAAAGCCAATCGGTTCGTACAGCCAGGAGCTCGTGTATCGCTCCTCCAGTTGGGTCCGCGCTTTCACGATCGACTCTGAAATTTCAGCAGAAGAAGCAAGGTCCTCAGGCGAGGTCAATTGACTTGGCTTCACAGCAATCAACTTTGAGTCGAGCACTTGCACTGGGCGTTCAGAGAGTGTGTCCACCTCTAGGATGAGGCTTCCGACCCATTCACCGTGCATTCCGGCTTGGACCAAGGGCACGGGGCGTTGTTCTTGATTTCGAATCATCAGTGGGAGGCCTAGCTTGGTATGGGAGTGCCCACCGACGACGACATCAAGGCCACGGGTTTTTCCGATCAGCGCCATATCCTCCATGACTCCAATATGGGTGAGGCCAATGACCAGATCGTTTCTAGACTTGAGTACCGGAGCCCATCGACTTACCGATTGGACGGGCGAGTCGATGCCGCCGGCGTTCATTCGCCAGCGATAGACGAGTTCATGGGTTGTGACTCCGAGGACTGCGATCCTGAGGCCGTCGCGTTCAAATTCGATGAAACCCTGGATGCCTTTTCGAAGGGCGCTGAATTTCTTGTCGATATTTAAGTTTGCAGCAAGAAACGGCGTCCTGGGATTGAGCTCTCGAAAGATGGCTTCTAGCTGCGAGGCTCCAATGAGCCAGTCGTGGTTGCCCACTGTGACTGCGTCGTAACCCATGGAGTCGATGATGCGCCAGGACTGGCGTCCGCGGTCTGAGAAGAAAAACTGGGAGCCCTCAGAAAAATCGCCTGCATCCAGAACGACCGACTCAATGCCTCGACTGCGAGCGTCTGCTTTGAGGCGATCGATCACTGCTTTGACGGCGGCGTATCCTCCCCAGTCTGGGTGCTCTGAGCCTTCGAGATAGGAGTGGAGGTCATTGGTGTAGAGGACCTGTAAAGGTTTTGACAGGGCTGGGGTGGGTAAGAAAAAAAACAGGGAGACGATAACCAGGGGAGGGAAAAAACTCATATGTGGGCCGATCGGCAGGACCCACCTGAGGAATGAGAAAAATGCAGTGACTGACCGCAAAAAGGGCCAACTCTTTTTGGTGCCTTGGTTTGGCTTTCTGTTCGGGTCCGGTTATGACTGGGGGCATCGCATGGAAAAAAAAGAGACTCAGCAGAAGCAGGCCATTCTTGATGTTCTTAAAACGGTCCAGGATCCAGACCTGAGAAGAGATCTTGTTTCATTGGGCATGATTCAAGACCTGGAGATCACTCCCCAGGGAGTCGTCTCGTTCAGGGTGGTGCTCACCACTCCCGCATGTCCTCTGAAAGAGGTGATGGAGAGGGAGTGCCGCGAAAAAGTCTCGCGTATCCCCGGGGTGAGTCGGGTTGAAATCAAGATGGATGCACAGGTTAGGCGGGGAGCTCAGGCCCCTGGAGGCGCTCAGCCCGGAAGCCAGCCGATCGAGGGGGTTCAACACATCATTGCGGTGTCCTCAGGTAAGGGAGGAGTTGGAAAAAGCACGATTGCAGTGAACCTTGCACTAGGATTGGCACTCGAAGGCGCGCGCGTGGGCATCATGGATGCGGACGTTTACGGCCCAAACCTTCCTACGATGCTGGGAGTCACGGATGAACCGGTCCTCGAAAAGCATCCGCAAAAAGGAGAGGTTTTCGTGCCGCCGGTAGCACACGGCATTAAGGTCATGTCGATGGGGTTCTTGGTTAAAGGAGACCAGCCCATGGTGTGGCGTGGTCCGATGCTTCACAGTGTCGTGAATCAGTTCTGTCACAAAGTGAACTGGGGCAACCTCGATTATTTAATCGTGGATATGCCTCCTGGAACGGGTGATGTGCAGCTTTCACTTTCGCAGCTCGTGCCGGTCAGTGGGGTAGTGATGGTCACCACTCCGCAAGAAGTTTCTTTGCAAGATGTGCGTAAGGCCTTGCAGATGTTTGAGAAAGTCAGAATTCCGATCCTGGGGATTGTCGAGAATATGAGTTGGTTTGAGGTTCCGTCGGCTTCGGGCGGCGTGCCCGAAAGGCATTATTTGTTTGGCAAGGATGGCGGAAAATTTTTGGCTGAAAAATATCGCACTGAACTCTTGGCGCAGGTTCCGCTGGTGCAGTCTGTGCGTGAGGGGGGCGACCAGGGTAAGCCTGTCGTGGTCTCGGAGGGTTCGAGTCCAGTTGCCCGGGTGCTGCGTGAGACCGCGCGGAAGGTGGCTCAGCAGATTTCGATTCGAACCCAGTCAGGCTCAGCTGAGCCGTCGATTCAGATTGGAAAGTTTTTTTAGTCTCCGGTTTTCTAAAGTCTTAGGCGCAGGGGTTGCAGAGGAGGGGCGTTCAGGAGGAACTCCAACTATGCGAGTCCAGGCAAAAGCAAAGTCCCAGAAAGCTCAATCGAAAGTTCAGAAGAAGGTTCAAAAGAAGGCACCCGTTCGTGCGGGCAGAGTCGTGCGCTCAACGAAGAAAAAGGCATCGTCTCTGTCGATCTTTGGAAGGCGTCAAAAAGCCGCCTAGCATTCATAGCGGAGTGTGTCAGGTCGCTCGGCCGATGGCCTCGATTTAAGTCGCTCGGCCGATGGCCTCGACTGGACAGGCCTCCAGGGCGGCCTGGCACTTCTCTTCTTCGTCCGGGGTCATGGGCTGCTTGTACACGAACGAGTACCCGTGATCGTCATTGCGAGTGAAGTTGTCCGGCGCTTCTGTTCGGCAGGCATCACAGTCAATGCACTGGTCATCGACAAAAAATTTTCCTGGGGCGTTGTCCTGCCATTTTTTGCTCACGTCGGCCATAGGCCAACTTTTTTACGGATTTTGGCCGGCTTGTCAATTCGGGGTTATACTATTTGGCGTGAGCCCCGAGCGCTTCAAAATCGTCATCAGTGATTGCCACCTCTCGGCGGGTCGCTTTTATGAGGGGAGGTTGAATCCCCACGAGGACTTCTTCTTTGACGACGAGATGGTCGAGTTCTTTGACCATTTCTCGACAGGGGCTTACGGTCAGGATCCAGACTCAGGAGATCCCATTGAAGTGGAGCTCGTCATCAATGGCGACTATTTGGACTTTTTGAATGTGCCGCAGCAGGGAGATTTTGAGGACGCCATTACTGAAGAAGTATCTCTTGCAAAGCTCGAAGCGATCCTTGCGGGTCACCCCAAGGTCATGGAGGCGCTGAGGCGTTTTGCCTCTCGGCCCGGAAAGTACATCACTTATGTCGTGGGCAATCACGATCCGGACCTTTTTTTTCCGGCCGTGCGCGATCGCATCTTGCGTGAATGGAATCCTGAAGGTCTCGCGCTTGCGGATGGTACCCCTAAGGTGAGGATTCTGCATGAGACTGATCGAATTGAGTACCCAGAAGGGGTTGCAATTCATCATGGAAACCAGTTCGAGGCAGTGCACGTGCTGAATTTTCAAAAGCCCCTGCTTGAAAATCCTGAACTGGATCGACCCGTGCTCAACCTTCCGTGGGGTAGTTTCTATGTCCTCAAGGTGATCAATCGATTGAAATGGGAGCGCGACTATGTAGATAAGGTGCGGCCCATTAAGCTTTTTCTCTTTATAGGGCTGATCGTCGACACTTGGTTTACGATTCGTTTTGGTTTTCTGACTGCTTTCTATTTCCTAATGACCCGCTTTGTGCCCAGTCCCAGCCGGCGCTCTCGCTTTAGAGTGACTCTGGATATTTTTAAACAAGAGGCTCAAGGGGTTTTTCCAGATCTTGAAAACTTTGCCAGAAAGCTTTTGGATGAAAAGCCTGAGCTGAGGACCGTGATTTTTGGTCACACGCACCGGCCCATGAATCGTATTTGGCCGGACGGCCGTCAGTATATCAACACAGGCACCTGGACCAAGATGATCAACATGGACTGGCGCGGAATTGGACAGCAATTCAGGCTCACGTTTGCATTGATTCGTCTTAAGGAGGGGAGGGCTCATTGCGATCTGCGTCAATGGCAAGGAGAGTCCCGTCCTCATTCTGTGTTTCAGGGCTAATCAGCCGTTAGACGACAGTTTAAAAGGACCTGGGTGTCGTTTGACACAGTTTGAAAGGTCTTTTCAGTCTACGCTCTGCTCCCTACACTATTAAGGGTGAGGGCTCGGGAGCGTTTGCGGCACGTGTGTGTGAGCTTAGGGGCGGCATGGCTAGCCTCTGGGTGCCTGTCCACAGAAGCCTCCAAATCGGGAAGTCCTCCTTGTGTCAGTGAAGTCAGTTCGGCGCCGCCCTATACTCTCAGTGGCACGGTTCGATACGGCTATGTTGAGGCCGTGCCGGTTGGCTTCTACCTCGGAAAGCTGGACTATACGACCCTGCAGATGCGCGCTGCTCGGCGAGTAATGGTTCAAGCACTCGATCAGTGTGGGGGTGTCGTAGTCCAACAGCCAACGTCAGATGATGGAAGCTTTACTCTTACTGTTCCTGGAAACACGGTGAGTCTTGCCGTTGCAGCGCATCTCAAGAGTTCAAATTACAATGAGGGCGGCCAGTGCAGTGGAGCAAGCTGGGACGTCAAGATCGTGGATAACACGCGCTCAAAGGCGATCTGGACCTATGATTCTGGCCTCGATTTTTCGTCGAGTTCATCTGGGGTTGTGATTGATATTCCGTTGGGATGGAACGCTTCGACAAAGAAGTACACCGACCGTTCGGCAGCTCCGTTTGCGATTGCAGACACTCTGGTGAGCGCGATTGAAAAAGTGTGTCAGGGTACGCCGGGTACCCAGTTTCCAGCAGTCTTTGTCAACTGGAGCCCAAACAACCGGCCCACCTGGGGTACGAAATCTACGGGCGATATCGGGACTTCTCATTTTACAATCGAGTCTTGGAATGGGACCTACTTTCCGCAGCTTTATATTCTTGGAAAAGAGGGAGTGGATACTGACGAGTACGACGATCATGTCGTGGCTCATGAGTTTGGTCATTATTTGGAGTCGAGCCTCTATCGATCTGACTCGGTGGGTGGATCCCACACTTTGGGAGACATGCTGGATCCTCGGGTGGCTTTTGGTGAAGGCTACGGTAACGCTTTTTCTGGAATCACTTTCAACGATCCCATTTACATTGATAGTTACTCGAGTTGGCAAGGGGCTGGGTTTTCGATCCGAGTAGATCAGCCGCCTGGTACGGATCAGAATCGGGGTCTGCACAGTGAAACCAGTGCTCAGTATTTTTTGTGGCAGCTGTACGAAAATCGAGACGCTCCGCTCAATTCAGGGAGCTATGGTCGAATTGACGATATCTTGCGTAATTTTCAAAAAACAACTCCTGCGCTGACCTCACTTCTTTCGTTCTCCTCGTATTACAACGCTCAGTATGGGGATGCAGACGGACTCTCGAGCTTGTGGACTGGAAACGCCGTGAAGCTGCCTTATGCTTCGCTGTGTGTGGGGTCTTGTAGTGGAACAGTCGGGTCGGATGTGGCCGATCCCTTTGATTTGGATTCTGACATTGGGCCTGCAATGGTCACGACGCGCACCTATCCCTATTCTTCGGGTAATACGGACCCCAATACGAATGATCCTGGAAGGCGTCCCGCAGCTTTTTGGCAGCCCTACAAGGAGATCTCTGCTGGGAGCAATCCTGTCGATGGTCACGATACGATTGATGCGGGCGGACACTCGTATTCGGACTGGCTTGCCAATAAGCTAGGTTACCTGCGCTGGTACCGCTACCGGCATAATTTGACTACGGCTTCACCGGTGAGGGTGACGCTTGCGCTCCCAGATGGAAAGCTCTGCGAAGCGGATTACGTGGATATGTCGGTTTATTCACGGGGCCAGCTCCTTGGGTTTGATCAGGGCTTGGGTGGGTGTCCGTCGCTCCAGTGGATGGCCGAGCCAAATACTGATTACATCATCACGGTCGACGGAGTGGATCCAGCCTATGGAACAGCCCCCGCGCCGCAGTCAGCAGGGGTGCAAGGTTATACATTAACGGTGAACCAATGATGACTCTAAGGTCTCGGATCGTACTCGGTGTTTTAGTCTTTGGTTGTGCTGTGGGCTTGTCTTTTGTTCACTCGTCAGGGCACTCGAAAGTCTCAGGAGACTCGCACTTTTCAGAGCTGGTTCGACAGGGTTTCATTCCGGGAAAACCCTGGAACGGAGGCAAGCCCAGTGCTCCCATTGATCTACTGTACACTCGTGACGGAGACATTCCGGCAGGAGAGTGGGTAGAGGTTGATCTGGAGTTTGTGGCTAGAACTCCGGGTTGCGTGAGGATCGTGAGTCGTCTGCGTGCGCTCGATGGTCTAGAAATTCAGGATGAGTCAGAGTGGCAGCATCCAAACTGTGCTGAGGGTGAAGGTGTGGTGCGGGCAATTCGTGTCCGCGCCCCTGAAGGGGTTTCTGGAACAGTGGCCGTAGACTTGAGGCTTGAGCTTGAATCGGGGCGAGTGTTTGAGGTGACGCGTGCGGTAGGGTTTTCAGCTCAATGAGTGGGCTTAGCTGACAGAATCGTTTTGGTTTTAATGGCCACTCTCAAGAAAAAAAACCGTCTTCCGATCCGTAATCAGGATGCTGACTCCAGATCGTATGCAAGCACTGCTCTTTCAGGATTCGCCCAGACTCTTGGGCGAAGCATTCTTTTACTTGAGGGAGGCCCGAGAGCTCGTGGCCAGCGCAGGCAGTGCAGCCCTGATGGCTGCCGACTCTCCTCTTGTGCGCTTTTATCGGTGCATCCATGCGTTTAAGGGAATGTGCGGTCTAATGGCGTCTCGCCTCCCGCTTGCTGCAGAGCTCGTTCCGCAGTTTCATTCGATGGAAGGTAAGCTTGCGATCCGAGATCAGTGGTCGGGCGCAGAGCGTTGGCTTCCAGAGTTTGAAGAGGCTCTAGGTCGGATTCAGAGTCGGATTTTGCAGGTGCACCAGCAAAAGGAATTGGAGCGATTCAGTCAGTCCGGTAATGGCCCTCGAGTGGGGCTGCCTCAGGCCGTGAAGGCAAGCTCAGGCGGCAGAGAGTTGGTTTTTCCGTGGACGGCCGTGGTTCAGTTCATTGCGGGTCCAGTCGTGGCGGGAAGGCCAGTAGTTCCGGTCGGGAATAGGCTAGTGGCCGTGGTTCCTCCCTCAGGCAAAGCGCACGAAAATGTGGCTCTTGGAATCCTGGTGCAGACAAAATCTGGGCAGGAAATTGTAGTTCCGGTTCAAAGCCTTGAGATTCAACACTCGAGTGCTGGAGTAGCGTCTGAGAAAAACTCCTCCGTGGGTTTTCTTGAGTCGGCTGCCTGAGCACGTTATAGTCTCGTTCATACTACGAAGCCGGCCTGATGCCGGTACGAACGCATTCTAAAAGGAACCGATCGACTATGTCCGGGATCTCGGCCTACCTGCGCTCCAGCATCGGAAAGAAGCAACTCGTTGGCCTCTCTGGCCTTGGCATCGTGGGCTTTACGCTTGCTCACATGTCCGGGAACTTACTCTTGTTCGTGGGTCCAGAGGCCTACAATCGCTACGGTCATGCGCTGACGAGTAATCCACTGATCTATGTTGCCGAAGCTGGCCTTGTGGCCCTCTTTCTGACGCACATTGTGCTCACCGTTCAGCTCACTCGCGCAAACCGGGCTGCAAGGCCTGTGGGGTACGGCGCGGCTGCATCCGGAGCCAAGGCCACATCCGCTGCTGCAAAGACTGCAATCCTGAGTGGACTTTTGTTACTTGCCTTTGTGGTGCTTCATCTCTGGACGTTTAAGTACGGAGAGTACTATTCGACGGTGATCGACGGAATTGAAATGCGGGACCTTCACCGGCTAGTGGTCGAAAAGTTTCAAGAACCGCTCTACACGGGGTTTTATCTTTTGTGCATGGTGCTTCTAGGGATGCACTTAAGCCATGGCGTGTCGGCGTCGTTTCAGTCACTCGGGTTCTTTGCTGCCAATCGTCCGATCCTCCAGAGGCTGGGGCTTGCAGCAGCAGTGCTGATCGCTGGAGGTTTTTTCATTCAGCCGCTTCTGATTTTTCTCGGAGTTTTCTAAGGATTTTTTCATCCCATCCCGGGGAGTTGAGAACATGAAGGCAAAAAAAACAACGCATCCTAAGCTAGACTCAAAAATTCCGTCAGGGCCCGTTGAAAAAAAGTGGGCCTTGCGCAAGTTCGAGAACAAGCTAGTCAATCCGGCCAATCGGAGAAAACACACTGTGATCGTCGTGGGGGCGGGGCTTGCTGGGGCTTCAGCGGCAGCCTCGCTGGGAGAGCAAGGCTATAAAGTGAAGCTCTTTGTTTATCATGACTCACCCAGGCGAGCGCACTCGATCGCAGCTCAGGGTGGCATCAATGCCGCCAAGAATTACCAGAATGACGGCGACTCAGTTTACCGGCTTTTTTATGACACCATCAAGGGCGGCGATTTTCGCGCCCGCGAAGCAAACGTTTACCGCCTAGCTGAAGTTTCGGTGAACATCATTGATCAATGCGTGGCTCAGGGAGTGCCGTTTGCGCGCGAGTACTCGGGCTATCTCTCGAATCGCTCGTTTGGCGGCTCGCAGCTCCAGCGCACGTTCTATGCCAGGGGTCAGACCGGACAACAGCTTTTGCTGGGGGCCTACTCTTCTCTCATGCGCCAAATGGGAGAAAAAACGGTCGAAGTGCATCCCTATCATGAAATGCTCGATCTGATTGTCGTGAATGGCAAGGCGCGCGGGATTGTGACGCGCGATCTAAAGTCAGGGGCAATTTCCACTCATCTTGCCGATGCGGTTCTTCTGGCTACGGGCGGCTACGGAAACGTGTTCTATCTTTCGACAAACGCAAAAAAGTCCAACTGCACGGCAGCCTGGCGTTCTTATAAGCGGGGTGCTTTTTTTGGAAATCCTTGTTTCACACAGATTCATCCGACCTGCATTCCGGTTTCGGGAGACTACCAGTCCAAGCTCACGCTGATGTCCGAGTCGCTCAGAAATGACGGGCGCGTTTGGGTGCCGAAGGCAAAAGCAGATCGGAGAAAGCCGCAGGATATTCCGGAGGCTGAGCGAGACTACTATCTCGAAAGAATGTATCCGTCGTTCGGAAACTTGGTTCCTCGCGACGTGGCTTCACGCGCAGCCAAGGCGATGTGTGATGCGGGTTTTGGAGTAGGTGACACGGGCCTTGCAGTGTATCTGGATTTTGGGGACGCAGTGCGTCGCATCGGAAAAGAAGGGGTGGCCAAGAAATACGCAAACCTCTTTCAGATGTATGAAAAGATCACGGGCGATGATCCCTACGCTGTGCCCATGCGGATCTACCCGGCAGTTCACTACACGATGGGCGGCTTGTGGGTGGACTACAATCTCCAGAGCACGATTCCAGGACTTTTCGTTCTGGGTGAAGCTAACTTCTCGGACCACGGAGCTAACCGCCTTGGCGCATCCGCGCTGATGCAGGGCCTGGCCGACGGCTATTTCGTTGCGCCCTATACGGTTCCCAATTACCTGGCTTCTGAAAAATTTGAGCCTGTGACGAAGGATCATCCGGCCTGCAAGCAAGCGGTTGCCGATGTTCAGGCTAGGATCGCAAAGCTCATGCAGATCAAGGGTCGTACCCCTGCGGATGTCTTTCATCGTCGGTTAGGAAAGATCATGTGGGACCAGTGCGGAATGGGGCGTACGGAGGTAGGTCTCAAGCAAGCGATTGCAGAAATTGGAGAGCTCAAGAAGCAGTTCTGGTCGGATCTTTCAATTCCGGGATCGGATGCCGATTTTAACCAGGAGCTCGAGAAGGCGGGCCGGGTGGCAGATCTCATCGAACTGGGTGACCTGATGTGCCGCGATGCCCTGGAGCGCAGGGAGTCTTGCGGTGGGCACTTTCGCGAGGAGTACCAGACTCCGGATCATGAAGCCGCGCGCGATGATGAGAACTTTGCGCACGTGGCGGCCTGGGAGTTCGTGGGCGAGGACAAGGTCCCGGTCCGGCACCAGGAAGAGCTTGAGTTTGAGAATATTCATCTCGCGCAGCGCAGTTACAAATAAGGAGTCGACACCATGGGTTTGACGCTTCATCTGAAAGTCTGGAGGCAAAAAAGTGCATCAGATTCGGGTCGTTTCGTAGATTACACGGTCCAAGGAATCAGCGAGCACGCCTCGTTTTTAGAGATGCTCGATGTTCTCAATATCCAACTCGTGGCCAAGGGTGAGGAGCCCGTGGCGTTTGATCATGACTGCCGCGAGGGGATCTGCGGATCGTGTGCCATGATGATCAATGGCTGCGCACACGGGGAGCAGAAAGGGACGACTGCCTGCCAGCTCCACCTTCGGCATTTTGAAGACGGCCAAACTGTGGTGATCGAGCCCTGGAGGGCAAGGGCCTTTCCGATCATCAAGGACCTGGTCGTGGACCGATCGGCGTTTGACCGAATTATGGCAGCAGGCGGATACGTTTCTACGAGCGTAGGAAATGCGCCTGAGGCCAATTCGATTTTGGTACCTCAACAGGACGCTGAAAAAGCCATGGACGCTGCAGCCTGCATTGGTTGCGGTGCCTGTGTGGCCTCGTGCAAGAATGCCTCGGCCATGCTTTTCGTGAGCGCTAAGGTGAGCCAGTACGCTCACCTTCCGCAGGGGGGGCCTGAGCGAGCTAAACGGGTCAAGGCCATGGTGGCGCAGATGGACCAGGAGGGCTTTGGCGCTTGCTCCAATACTGGGGCTTGTGAGGCAGCCTGCCCTAAGGGCATCCAGCTTGAGAACATTGCGCTTCTCAATCGTGAGCTGGCCCGGGCACAAGTAAAGTAATGGAACGTTTTGCCGTAGTTTCGGCTCAGGCTCTGTCAAAGGCCCTCTCGGAGCTTTCGGGGCAGACGTTTTCGGTTGCGCCCTCGGAGCTTGAGACTCCTCCCGATCCCAAGCTCGGGGATCTCGGCTTTCCGTGCTTCAGGCTTGCTAAGCAGTTCAAAAAGGGGCCTCCGCAATTGGCCTCCGAGCTTTGCGCGCGCGTAGTGCCGCATCTGGCGGCGCTGACGTCCGAGATCGAGGCAAAGCCCGTCGGTCCGTATGTAAATTTTTTGGTCAAAAACCAAGCTGTCTCCAGGGCCTTACTGGGAGACATTCTTTCTGGCCAGGGGCTGGGCTCATACGGATCTCTTCCTGCCCGGACTCGCGGCAAATGGGTGCTGGAGTTTTCAAGCCCCAATGTGGCCAAGCCTTTTAATATTTATCATCTCAGGACCACGGCGCTCGGTGCGGTGCTGGATCGCATCGGGCGTTATCGGGGATTTGATGTAGTGACCATCAATCACTTGGGCGACTGGGGCACGCAGTACGGAAAGCTTGCCATTGCTTTTCGTGAATATGGAAAGGATTTGCCTGCCCATCCCACGATTAATGATTTGGTTGCGATTTATGTGAAGTTTCATGCCGCAGTCGAAAGCCATCCTGCGCTCGAAGAAGAAGCGCGCGCTGCTTTTTTGAAGCTCGAGAAGGGCGACCCTGAGATGGTGGCGCTCTGGAAGAAGTGCGTTGAAATTTCGCTTAAAGAGTTTGAAAGGCTCTATGCACGGATTGGAGTGCGTTTTGATCACATCTGGGGAGAGAGTCACTACGAAAAGCTTTTGGCCCCGATGCTCGAGGATCTCAAGAAAAGGGGAGTGATCGAACAGAGTGAAGGCGCTTGGGTGGCGAAAGTAACAGACCGCGCCGGAAAAGAGATCGCCCCCTGTATTTTGCAAAAAAGCGATGGCGCTACGATCTACGCTACGCGCGATGTGGCGGCAGCATGCTACCGATTTGAAAAATTTAAGTTTGATCGAATGACTTACATCGTGGGCGGCGAGCAGAAACTTCACTTTGAACAAGTGTTTGGGACGCTCAGAAAGATGGGAGTGGATTGGGAGAGTCGCTGTGAGCATGTGCCCACGGGGCTGTATCGTTTCAAAGATGCCAAGATGAGCACTCGCAAGGGCAACTTCGTGACCCTTGAGGATGTGCTAGAGCTTGCTAAGGACAGGGTTCGTGAGATCTTGAAAGGCCGAGAAAATCTTGCGCTTTCAGGAGAGGCGCTTGAGACCATGGCCGAGCAAGTGGCTGTGGGCGCCGTACTTTTTCATGACCTTTACTCGGATCCCGCGCGTGATGTTGAGTTTGATGTGGATCGTGTGGTGGATTTTGAAGGCGAGACGGGCCCCTATCTGCAATACGCGCACACGCGCTGCCTGAGTATTTTGCGCAAGGCGCGCGAGTCGGGTGAGCTATTGGGTGAAGTGGTGTTCAGGCCTGAGTGGGCCTCAGTCTTGGGCGAGAACGAAGAAATCGCGCTTTTGAAGAGTCTGGGTCAGTTTGGGCTGCACCTTGAGAGAAGTCTCACTCATGCTAAGGCCTCGCAGCTTGCCCATTACTTGATTGATGTGACGCGCGCTTTTGGGAGTTTTTATCGCGAGTGTAAAGTGCTGGGCGAAGCTGAAGAGCGGACGGGCGCAAGGCTGATGCTCGTTGAGGCAACGCGTAGGATCTTGGGCCGCGGGCTTGGGCTTTTGGGGATCCCGCTTCCGGAGCGAATGTGAGGCGAGGGGGGTTTTCACTCGTTGAGCTCATGGTGGTGGTGGGATTGATCGGCATTTTGGCCTCGGTGGCCGTGCCCCAGTACCAGCGTTTTCAATCGAGGGCGCGGCAAGTAGAGGCTAAGCTTGCGCTAGGTGCGATTTACAATGCCGAGAAGCTTTGGTTTCTTGAGAGTGGCGGATACACGGTGTGCTTGGGGGCCATTGGCTATGAGCCTAGGCTTGCTGCTCCGGGAGTGGCCCAGGGGTACTACGCGCGTGGGTTCGGTGGAGCTACTGGGGCGGGGCAGGTTCTTCCGCCGGGTGTGAGTTCATTCGGGTCTGGCTGTGGTGCTTCGTGGGATGCTTCAAAAATGGTATCGGCTCTGGCGCCAGCTTCGGTTGGCGACGGGGCGCTTAGTTCTACCACCTGTTGTGACGGAGGCTTTCAGGCTGGAGCCGACGGAAACATCTCCAGTTCTCTCGGTTCTTTTGATCAGTGGTCGATCGATCACCTTCAGGCGTTGGTAAATTTTTACGACGCTCTCTAACTTGAACTGCCCCCAGCCCCTATGATCCCTGAGTAATGAGCTCGAGGTTATGGAAACCTGCGTAGATCCAGAGCATTTGCTCAAGCACGCAGGCTTTCTTTGTCGTCACCCAAGTCCTGCGCACGAGTCGGGCAATGTTGGCCCTGAGCATCGCAAACGTGTGGTTGATTGAAAAAAGCGGGTCAAATGAATGGTCCTTCAGTTCACCTTGTCCTGCAATCACCGCGCGCTTTGAAGGGTGACGTTCGTGCTGGTTGTTTGGGTAGTGCCTTGAGATCAGCATCGGGTAGGAGTTCTCTTCGTCCGAAATGAAGCACGTGTTTTTGTCGACCTGTTTTTCGATATCGGTGAGACACTTGGCGAACCCTTTGTTGCGATGATTGGCTCTTTTTCCGTATTTTTGGAACGAAATCTCTTTCAGTTTTTTTCCAATCGCCGGCATCGATGAGACTGCAAACGAGAGAATCTTTCGTTC
>JBKCVM010000017.1:0-8327 GCA_046317855.1 Oligoflexia bacterium | reverse complement strand
GAAGGGCCTCGCCTCTAAGGTGGCTCTTGTCGAGAAACCCCAGATTCGCGCCGATCTTCCGCAGTTCAAGGCAGGCGACACTGTAAAAGTGCATGTTCGTATTAAAGAAGGCGACAAGGAGCGCGTGCAGGTTTACGAAGGCGTCGTGATTGCCCGATCCAACACTGGCGGAAGTAAGTCCTTTGTTGTGCGCAAGATCTCGCACGGTGTCGGCGTGGAGCGTATTTTTCTCGAAACATCGCAGCGCATTGCCAAGCTCGAAGTGGTGCAAGAAGGCCGCGTTCGTCGCGCCAAGCTCTATTACTTGCGCGGACTCGAGGGCAAAGCAGCCAAGATTGAGCAAGAAGTTGAAACCCAGGCTCAGGCCGCTGCTTCCGCAGCCGCCAAGGCCTCGAAGAAGTAAGGGCCCATTTTTGTGGGGCCTATCGGCGGGAGCGTTTCTGGAAAAACTTCCGGAAGCTCCCGCCTTCCACATTTAGAGTACGAACTTGCCGCAGGATTTCCGCGCACGATTGTCATCGGTGTTGACGAAGTAGGTCGCGGTTGCCTTGCTGGCCCGGTGGTGGCTGGAGCAGCAGTGCTGCCTCCTGATGCACTTACAGAGCACAAACCTGCGTGGGTCTCGCAGGTGCGGGATAGTAAGCTTGTTGCTCCTCGAGTTCGTGCCTCACTTGAATCGGGGCTTCAAAGCTGGCTTGGCGCCTGGTCTTTGGGGGAGGCCTCGGTGATTGAGATTGACCAGATCAATATTTTGAATGCCGTTGAGCTTGCGATGAAGCGTGCAGTGGACGGCGTTATGGCCAGACTCGGCCTAGAACCTTACGCTGAAAATCTTTTCGTTCTTGTGGACGGTAATCGCATTCCACGGACGCTGGGTCCGGTGTTTGGGGGCCGTATCCGCGCGGTCGTTAAAGGCGATCAGCAGTCACTCACCATTGCGTGCGCTTCGATTCTGGCCAAGGTTGCAAGGGATCGCGATATGGAGAGGCTTGAAGCTACGAGTCCTGGATACGGACTGGGGGTCCACAAAGGCTACGGGACACCCGGCCATCTTGAGGCGATTGCCAAGCTTGGAGTGGCTGAGTTTCATCGCAAGAGTTTTGCGCCGGTACGAGACTTGCTGCACCTTCGCTCGTGAGCGGAACACAAAAAAAAGGTAAGGCAGCAGAAGATCTGGCCCTCCGGGCCTATCTAGCTCGGGGGGCGGCTCTTTTGTGTCGCAACTATAGAGTAAAGTGCGGGGAGCTGGACCTGATCCTCGAAGAGCCAGGACTGGATGGAGCCAGGGGGCTTGTAATTGTAGAAGTGCGCGGTAGGCGTTTAGATCGAGCCTGGGATTCTCCTGCAGAAAGCTTGAGTCAAGCTAAGCTTTCAAGGATTCGAAATGCGACTTCGGTTTTTCTCTTTCAAGACGCAGGAGACTGCTCTCGGTGGAGTTCTATTCGGTTTGATCTTGCCGCATGGGACGGAGAGAGGCTGCAGATCTATCCAAACTTTTGGTGGTACTAGCCCGTGGGCTTAGTATCCGTTAGACGAATATCCGCGTAGTGTGACGCCGGCGACGGCTCCGTCGCTAAAGCTACAACTTCCGCTGCTGATCGTTCCGTGACCTTGGTAGGCCCCAATATTAGGAGCATAAACGCAGGTTTCTCCGTCTTCACAGAGGCCATCCCAGTCTCCAGTCGGAAGTCCGGTCGTCGAGGAGCGGGCACTGAGCTCGCGGGCGCTGATTAAGAAGGTTTGCAAGTTACCTGTGATCCCGTAGCTCGGGCTATCATTGATGAGTGAATTGGGATCAGCATCCGACGGGCAGTCTCCGCCCTCAATGAAGGTTTCTGCTCCTCGAATCTCGGTCTCAGAGGAGAGTAAACTAAAGTCAAAAAGAGCTGCAGTATCAGAACCAGTTAAGATACCAAGGATTGCTGCGCTAGGAAAAGTGCCGTTTCTGATCCAGCCTCGTAAATCATTTTGAAAGCTCACCCAGATGTCTCCAATGAGCGAGGCAAAAGTTGCAGTTCCTGATGCACTCTCGGCAGAGTTCTCGGAGTCGGCGGACTTTCCAACAAAGCTTGAAGTGTAGTTACGCTCTACAGGTAGTATTGCCTGGGGGCCGCCGCCATTACTGCAAATAGTGTCGCAGGTGGGGTCCGGAAACACCTCTCCTGACGCTTCAGTGAGGTGCTCGCAGGAATTGTTGAGGCGGGCACCGACTAGACCGACTGAACATGCGTTTCGAGCTGACGGAATCACGAACTTTCCTTCAAAATAGAGCCCCTCTGAGTCTGAGTTCAGGACGATGTGCTCGGTGGAGCTCAAATTGGCGTTATTGGCGGCCAGATTGAATACCCAGCCCGCGGCCATCGTTCCAAAGACAAGCCCGGCGGTGTTGTTAATGAGAGTGGTGTTGCCGATCCAGGCTTTATTTCCTGCTATCGAAAGAGCTCCATAGACATCAAAGACTCCTGGGTTGCTTTCAAGCGCAGTTGCAGCGCTTGAAGAGTGGTTTGCAAGGGTCAGTTGGTGTAGGGTGTTGTTTGCACTCGTATTGCCCAGTCTAATGCCTGCTTGAGCTCCAGCAACCAGCCCACCCACAAAAGCGTTATCGCTCGAAAGACTGACTTGGATACCGGTGAGTCTAGAGTTAAAGATTCTGAAATTTCTAAAAGAATTATTGCTTGAGAAATTCAGCGCAATACCCCACTTGCCAGCATACGAGCTCTGGAAGTCTTCAACTAAGCTGTAGTTTGTCTCCTTAAAAAAGAGGCCGATTCCAGAATTTCCAGAACCCCACCAATTCGTTAATGAATAGATGTCAGACACTCTTGATTGAGAGATGTGAAGTTTGCTTGTTGATTGAGCATAGATTCCATGCGGAGGTTCGGTTCCGCCTGTGGAGACATCATTCCAAGGAAAGTTAAAGACAGTTGCACGGTGAATTCGATTCATGCTCGAGTTAGATCCAGTCCCAGCAATCATGATCCCTGTGCCTGCCGCTTGTCCTAGGCCAGAATCGCCATCAAAGCGCCCTTCGATCCAAGTGAATTTTTGGCTCCCGGCGCACACAATGGCCCGGTACGGTCCACTTGCAGTGTCGAGCTCGCCTGCTTCTGTACAGTTAGCCCCTGTCGCTGAATGGTAGCCCAGAGTAGCGCTCCCAAGAGTGACTAAGGCAATTTTGTCTGCGTTCAGGTTGTACCCGTTTGTCGTTCCGCTGGACTTCAGTGTGTAGATTCTGCCTGAGGAGGATAGGGCTTGAGCAGCGACTCCCGAGCTCAGGTTGGGGAGCTCTTGTACGGTATTGCTCCACCAAGCGGTGCTCGAAGCACTCGTTCTAAGGGTGCAGCCGGATGAAATGTGAGTAACAGAGACGGAGTTTGCTGCAAATGCAGCGCCTGTAGACGGATTAATGAGATCAGCAAGGCCTTTTCCTTGCTTGAGCCCAGTTGAAAAGAAGTAGGCGTCTGATGCGCCGTTGTCGTTGCACTGCCAATCAAATGCACCCAGAGAGTCGGTGAGCGTGAGTCCAGTGCAAGAGGGGGTTCCAGTCAGGCTGACTCTGCGCATTTCTCCGCCATGGACGCAGGCAGTGACTCCGCCTGCTTCAGTTCCAGTGCAAGCGGTGGTGGTGTCTGCTGTCCTCACGTAGTCGTTCCAGTTTGACCCGGCAGAAAAAAGTGCAGTCACGGTTAGGTCTTGAACGGGTGCTGCACACGAAACGCTGATGGCAAGCGTGGTGCTCGCGTTGCCCGTGCCGTTGGTTGCAGTGATGGTGTACGTGACCGAAGATTGAAGTGCAGTCGGAGTTCCTGTGATGGCACACGTGCTCGTGTTGAAGCTTAATCCTGCTGGCAGGCTAGGCGAGACGCCGCACGAAACGATTGCGCCACCGGTGTTGGTCACGTTTTGAGTACTGATTGCAGTGTCGAGCGTCGCTGCAAGAGTTCCTGAGCTATAAGTGATGCTCGGAAGAGCGTCTTGTACAGTGAGAGTAAAGTTTGCGGAGGCTGTGCCGCCAGAGTTTGTTGCAGCGATCGAATGAACGGTCGCAGCTTGAGTAACCGAGGGAGTGCCAGAAATTGCACAGGTTGTCTGGTTTAAGCTCAGGCCCGTTGGGAGTGCTGGAGTGGCTACGCAGCTTATGATGGCTCCGCCGGTATTGGTTGGGGTTTGGGTAGTGATGGCAGAGTTTCTGGTTCCAGTCAGAGTGCTTGGGCTAAACGAGATGACAGGAATGATGTCGTTTACAGTAATCGTGACGGTTTCAGAATCGCTACCCGACTCTCCCGTGGCAGTGATCGTATAAGTTGTGCTGGCTTGCAGAGCACTTGGGGTTCCCGAGATCTCGCAGGTCAGAGGATCGATGGACACCCCAGCTGGGAGAGCAGGAGTGACTTCGCATAGAACAATTTCAAATCCTGTGTTCGAGAACACAATGGAGCTCAAAGCTTGGTTGATGGTTGTAGTGGCGCTTACAGAAGACGGCGTGATGACAGGGGTTCCTGGAGCAGGTAGAGTCGTTACTTTGTCCAGAAGCGCAGTGGGATCCAGGGCGTCCACCGAAAGCGCGCATCCCCCTAGAACCAGGCTCACTGCCAAGCCGGTTGCTGCTGAGAACTTCTGAGTAGAGGAAACCCCGTTTGCGCGCCGCATAAATAACCTTGGTTGAATCATCTCTTGTTGCCGGGACTTCGAACAGATGTGTCAAAATGGACTGCAGAGGGGGGGCTTGTGCCGGCTAAGCACCTGAAATTTGTGAGTTTGTTTTTGATGTTTCTCAAAAAACCTGAAAAAAAGAGAGGCATGCACAGATTGATGATTCTTCTCCTTCTCTTTTTTGGCGGAGGGAGAGCAGCATTTGCGGCCCCTCAAGTTTCAAGTTCAAAGCAAAAGACTATTGAAAGTGCTCCTGTCCCTGGTTTTCAGCTCGTTCGTGGAAGAGACCCATTGCCCAGTATTGAGTTTGAGCTTGGTCCGTGGATGGGCCGTTGGTCGGCGCCGCAAAAGGCTGAGCAGCCTCAGCTGGGTGCTCAGGCCTCTTTGATCGTTAAATTAAAGGGGGCCTTCAGGCTCGAGAACAGCGCTCTTCTTCGGGGTGTGGACCCGGTCAAGACGGATCCAAAAACTGGAAAATTTGAGATTGAAGTTCGAATTCAAGCTGAAGAAACCCAGTTTGAGCTCAAGCAGGTGGGAGCAGATGGCAGTGTTCGAACTGAAGAATTTGCGCTTCGAGCACCCAATTGGGCACAGCTCAAGCTTCTGGTCTTGAAGGCAGAGGGAGAAAAAAAATCAGCATCAGCTAAGCCCTCTGGAGTGTTCTCAGGAGGCTTGGGTGTCGCCCTCTTGGATTACCGGCAAACGGGAGTAGAGTCTTTTTCTCAGACGGGTTTGAGCGGAAAAATCGCTTACTCTCGTTGGATCTTTGGTCATTCTTGGGCGCTTGATGTCAATGCTTACGGAACGCTTCTGCCAATCTCGCGTCGTTCGGATGGAGTTTGGGTTCGCCAACTCGGTACAAACCTCAGGTTAGGTAAAAGAATTTGGAGCGCAGGCCCTCAGTGGGACCTGTGGGTGAGTGGCGGAATGTTCGGAGCCTGGGCCATCGCAAGTGACTCGAGCTTTGGATTTAAAAACCTCGTGAGTGCTCAGCTCTATCCAGTTCTTTCGTATCGCCCGAGTTCTCAGAACCGCTTCAGCACTTATTTGAAATGGGTCCCTCTCTTTGGGTTATCCCAACGAGAGCTTGCGGTGGGCTTTCATTGGAAGAGAAAGCGAAAGAGTTGGGGAGATTGGCTTCTTGGAGTCGATTTTTCCGACATTTATTTCAAGCCCTCAGCAACGACCGAGCTCAACGCAAGAAATATTGTGCTTGGGTTTGGGATATCTCAGTAACGGGGCTTAATACCCGTTGCTTGAGTACCCGTGCAGCTTCACGCCAGTGATGCTTCCGACTGCAGAAAAATTGCAGCTTGAGCTGCTCACTGTGCCGTGTCCTGGGTAGGCGCCATAATTTCCAGAATAGGCGCACTTTTCATTAGATTCACACAGACCATCAAAGTCGCCTGTGGGTAAACCAGACGACGCAGAGTAGGCCACGAGCTCCCTGGCAGAAAGCAGAAAGGTGTTCGAATTAAAGTCTTCAAAGTCGACATCTGCGGGGCAGCTTGAGTCTGCCACAACTGAATTCTGGGATCTAATCCTTGTTTCTGAGGTCAACAAACTAAAGTCAAACAGGGCGGCGTCATCTCCCGACTGTAAGGCGCCAAAGATGTTGGAATCGGGAAGAGAGAGGCTTCCCTTTCTGATCCAGCCACGAAGCTGATTTTCAAAGCTGATCCAAGCAGATTCAAGAATACTGATTAAGTCAGTGGTCCCTGCTCCATCTTCTAAATCATTGACTGAGTCCGTACTGACGCCAACAAAGCTTCCCTCAAAACTCGCAAGAGTATAGTCAATCATCGTAGGTCCAGGACCAAATTCGCAGTTGGAGTTAAGCTGGCTAGTGCTGCCCGGATCGACCAAGCATTCCGTTCGGTCAAGAAAAAGAGTCCCACCAAACTCAACTCCGTCTGAGTCTGCAGTGAGGTCGATCAAAGGGGAGCCTGCGGCGGTTCCGCTAACCGCAAGATCTAACACTTTGCCTGAACTCAGCGTTCCAAATCCGAGGCCCTTTTGGTTGTTCTCAAGAATTGATCGAGTCAAAGTCGTATTGCTTGCAGCGATATGAAAAGCTCCTGCACCGCTCGATGAATGATTGGCAAGTGTCAATTCATGGAAGGTGTTGAACTCGCTTGAGGCGCCCACGTTAACTCCAGTGGTCGAGCCCACGATGAGTGCTCCCACGAATGAATTTCGGACAGAGGTATTGCTAAGAAGGATGCCAAAGAGCCGGGCGTTAAACAAAGTGAGATTTTGAAGAGAGTTGTACGCAGAATTGTTGAACGCAACTCCCCAACTTCCAACGTACGAAACGGAGAGGTTCTCGATGAGGCTATAGGTTAAGTCCTTGCCAAGGAGACCCACTCCCGAATAGCCCCCTCCGCCCCAGTTTGTGGTCGAAAAAAGATCTGCAATTTTTACAGAAGAAATGTGCAATTTCTGAGTATAGTACGCTGCAATTCCGTGCGGAGAGTCAGAGGATTCTTCACCTGAAAAATCGACTAGAGTCGAGTTATGGATGCGATGAGTGCTGGAGATAGAGCCTGCTACTGGCCCTGAAATGAAGATGCCCGTAGTCGCGGAGACGCCCCCACCAGAGTCGCCGTCAAAGCTTCCTTCAACCCACAAGAACTTACGATCTCCAGCGCAGATCAGAGCCCGGTTCAGGCCAGCTCCTGAAGTGAGCTCTCCTTGCGCGTTGCAGTTTGTGTCACTCGAATTGTGGTAGCTGAGTTTTGCTTCTGGCAAAGTCACGACTGCCATTTTGTTGGATGTGAGATTAAAACCATTGGTTGTGCCACTGGTTCGTAGAGTGTAGATCACACCCTCTCCACTAAGGGCCGTGGCTTCATTGTCCGTACCAATAAAAGGGAGCTCCATCACTGTGTTACTCCACCAGCTCGTGCTTGCTGGACTCGTGCGAAGGGTGCAGCCTGTGGAGACTTTCGTAAGGGTTACGGAGTTTTCGGCAAAGGCAGTCCCGTTAGAGGGATTGATGAGCTCGGCAAGCCCTTTTCCAGACTTGAGTCGAGTGGAAAAGAAAAAAGGCTGAGCCTCGGCTGTGTCGTTACACTGCCATTCAAATGCTCCTAAAGAGTCGCTGAGAGACAAATCCGCACACGAAGCCAATCCAGTCAGAACCACTTTTCTTCTCTCGCCCCCGTGAACACAAGCAGTGATTCCGCCCGCTTCGAGTCCAGTGCAGGCCACCGTAGGTGTTGCGGTCCTTACGTAGTCATTCCAGTTGGCTCCTACGGAAGGGTAGAGGGGGATGACTGAAAGAGTTTCTTCAGGGGTCGCGCACCCGCCAGAGGCCGCAGAGATGGTTTTGGTGGTGGGGTCAAGTGTGCTCACTGAAAAAGCGCACGCCTGAAAAAGGGTAGAGTGAAGGGTCGAAAGACCAATCAAGATCATCTCAAATCGTCGGATCACCCACTTCAGGGAGCGCATGCTCAGACTCTGATGCTCTCCTATATCTCCGGGGCCGGCTAGCTGTGTCCCGGCGGACCCGGGATCTTCTTGTTTATTGCGCTTAAGCTTACTTGCTTCTGGTTTTGGGCTCTGAAAAACTCAGCCAAAAGGAGACCTCTGCTAAAGTGAAGCCTTCCTCTTTTCGAAAGATGCTGTTTGGAGCAAGTCTGTGGCTTGCGGTGCCTCAGTTTGCCTATGCT
>JBKCVM010000016.1:0-2799 GCA_046317855.1 Oligoflexia bacterium | reverse complement strand
CCCTTGAACCTGACGAGCTTGCTCGCCTCCGAGTTGTAAAGAAAGAACTCCGAAGCGGGCTTCCCAAACTCATGAATTCGGACGGAACGCTGGGGCTGCTACCGGGGGGCCCAAACTACAAGGAGACGATGTACACATCCTCGCCTGCATACACGTATCCGCTGTACGGCCTCGCGCTGATCCCGCTGCTCGAGCCAGGCGACTCGTGCATGAAAGAGTCGCTTGCCAGCGATCTTGGGATCGTCAATCTGAAGTGAGGGCCTGTCTAGTTCAACCGGACCGGCACACTCGCGGTAAAGTGAGCCGGGGTCTCCTCACCAAAGCCCGCAAAAAACCGCAGCCTTCAAGAACTGGGAGCGCTACGGAGCCGAAGCGCTCGAGCTGCTGCAGATCGAGCAGGAATTTAGGCCGACGGGGGATTCACCCGAGGGTTTTCCGATGATCGAGGCGCAGCTTCGGTTCTGTACCTTGAGGATTTTTACTTCAGAAGGGTTCCGCTGTTTGCTATGCGCTCAGACCACGGAGTGCCGTGAGCCGAGGAGCTGAGAAAATCCGCATCCGAGGCCGCCAGTGAGCGCGAGTCGTGGCGGTCTTAGGGTCGAGGTTTCTTTCTGAAGGATAGGAAAATGGCGGCAAATAGCGCTGCCGGAACTCGGGGCTGCGCCTTTTACGCGCGCTTCATAAAGGCAGGGCCCCGTTCACTAGTAAAGCCAATGGTACGGGACCACGAAGGTCCTGAAGTCCCTTGAGCTGGCAGTGGCGGCACGGCAGGCGATCAGGACCTTCGATTCGGGATATTTACCCATAAAGCTCCGAGCACTTCCCAGGGTTTTTAGGTTCGGTTCCCGCTCATCGGACGGAATGACGCCGAGAAGTCCGTCCTGCGTTTCAAAAACGAGGGGCACATCGGCTCCGTCATGGGTGCGGTACGAAAAGACCCGATTCTGCGCGCCTGGGCCGTAATGCACTTCCTGCCTGAGCTGGCTATAGAGCCCACGACGAAGGTCATCGCTGAAGGTGGGGGGATTTCGGCAGAGGTGGGTGGCAAGGCCCTGGTCCTCAAAGTAGTAGCTCGTTTTTGAGACCGTTCCTTCGGTGGCAATCGGACGAATGAGAAAGATGCCCTCAAAAGCGAGCAGGAGCTTTTTTGCGGTCTGGGTTGAGGTTTGGGCCGCGCGTGCAAGGGATTGAAGCGACAGCGGAGTCCCTTGGTTTTCAGCGAGGTGTTGCGCCGCCTTGAGGATCTGGAGTGGCGAAAGGGTGGTTTGGCTGACGAGGTGTATGTCGCGGTTGAGCAGTGTGTCCAGGTGGGAGCGAAATCGCTCACCCCGCACGCTTTCGTCCCTGAAAAAGCAGATTCCCGGCAATCCACCGGTCTTTAGAGAGCGGTGAAATCGCTCGGGCTTCTGGACTCGAACGCGCGAGCCCCATCTTTTCAGGCCAGCTTCGTTGCCCACCTGGCACAACTCCTGGATGTGCCGGGGGAGCGGCTCGCCATCCTGCTCGGCGATGCTCAGTGGAAGAACCTCAAGATTGACGATTCGGCCGGTCAGCGACTCCCGGATCAGTTTTCTCGCCGTGAACCGCACCGACCCCGTCAGGAGCAGCTGTCCTTTTCGAGGGTGCATGCGCACCCATTCCTTCACGGCGGGAAACAGCGGGGGACAGAGCTGCGCTTCATCGATTGCAAAAGGGTTCTTGCGGTTTTCAAGGAATTCCAGCGGAGAGGCCGTTGCCTGGTCGAGGAGGTCAGTGCGATCCAGGGTGGCGTAATCGTTGCTGATGGAAACCGCCAATGTGGTCTTTCCCACTTGGCGTTGACCCAGGATTCCCACCACAGGACTGTGGCCCAGGGCTTTTCGGATCATCGGCTCGGCGTATCTAACACGCGAATGCGGCATCGTTGAAGTGTGTCATGCTGGCCAAAAAAATGGAATGGTGTTTACTATTTTTAGGCCAATAGATTCGTCCCTCATTCTTCATGCATCCCTTTGGAGATGCACCGCCTCCGAGTCGTAAAGAAAGAACTCCGAAGCGGGCTTCCCAAGCTCATGAATTCGGACGGAACGCTGGGGCTCCTACCGGACCGGCGCCATCGCCAGGCTTCATGTGTCCCGCCTGACACTTTTGGATTGGTTTTGGATTTCAGCGTTTTGGGCAGGTTTTTGGGAGGGTCTCTGGGGAGTTTCGCCTTGAGGCGAACACTCTGGCTTCCGATGAGAAATCATGGTGTCGCGTAAACACATCCTGATCGCTGTGCTTGCTCTGTTGTCCGCTCGCGAGGGATTTTCTCAGGGAGAAGGCAGGAGTCGTCTTGATCGCCTTCGCTCTGGCGACCCTAAACTTGTCGAACAGGCTTTGGTGGAACTGAGAAAAAATGGAAACCCGTCCAACGAAGAGAGTTCCTTGCTCGCTGACCTGGCGCTTGGGGGTTACCCCAACGTGATTGAGACATTAAGAATATTGAGTCCCCAGGCGGCGATCGAAAAGATTGTATTAACGCTAGAACAAGGGAAGCCTCAGGATCGCGTTTCCGCTGCAGGAGTACTGGGAAGCCTTGGCCGGCATGCAAAAGACGCCGTGCCTGCCCTGATCAGGGCCATGTCGGACAATGAAAGATCCGTTCGATTTAACGCAGCTTACGCACTGGGAAATATGGGCGAGCATGCAAAAGACGCAGTGCCTGCCCTGATCACGGCTCTTTCGGACAAAGAAAAATATGTCCGGGACTCTGCCCAAAAGGCGATAGATCTGATTGCACCGGAAGATGAACTTACCGCTCCTAAGCAATTCCCAAAG
>JBKCVM010000015.1:0-47910 GCA_046317855.1 Oligoflexia bacterium | reverse complement strand
GTAAAAGCTCGTGAAGCTTTACGAGATCTTTTTGGGTCGAAAAATTTCCTCTCTTTGAGCGCGAAAATGAAGGCGGGTCCGAAATCACAACCCCGTACTTGCGCCCCTGACGAATGAACTGAGGAAGAAGCTCAAAGAAATCTCCAGCGTAAAACTCAGCATTTGATCCTCCCCCGTTAAGCTCGATGTTTTGACGAGCCCAAGCGAGCGTCGCCTTTGAAAGATCCAGCGTATCTACATGAGCAGCCCCCCCGACCCATGCCGCGACACTGAGGCTTCCGGTGTACGCAAAGGTGTTCAACACCTTCTTGCCGCGGCACTCCCCCCCAGAGACCAACCACTGCCGGAGCGGCTCGTGGTCCAAAAAAAGTCCTGGATGCCGCGATCCCAAAAGCTGAATCCAAAATCGAAGCGGCCCTTGGCCAACCTCAAATCGATCTTCAGGAACACTTCCCCAGAGCAACTCCGGAAGCGCCGGCACTCCCTGCCGAGGCCTCCGCAAGATCACTGCCCCCAGATACCCTGCGGGTTCAAAGGCCAAGCGGGTGATCCGGGCAAGTTCTCGTGTTTCGAGCACGGGCCCGCTCTTGAGCTCCCACTCTGTGACCCAAAGCCAACGCCCGTACCCATCCACTGCCCATGCGGCTAGAGGACGAGCCGACGGAGTCCTTGCCTCACCCGGCCCAAACCAGAGCCGGAGCGCCTCAGAGCTAAACGCACTGCGACGTTTCAGAGCTTGCTTGAGCAGTTCTTCAAGCAAAACGGGCTCTCTGCTCACCCAGCCCCCTTTTGCGCGGCTCCAAGCCATGCCTCAAAGTCCCTAGCAAGAGGACACTCAAATACTTGCCCGTCCGGAAGCTCGAGCCTGGATGCGTGAAGCGCAGGCCTAGAGATCCCTAAGCCTCCCACCTGGGTCCGGGTACTGCCATAGGACAAATCGCCCCACAAAGGGTGTCCAACACCCGAAAGGTGAATCCTGATCTGGTGCCTGCGTCCGCTTTGCGGACGGGCGATGCCCAAAAAACCATTCGACTCCACCCAGCGCTCGCGCACCTGCACTTGAGTAACAGAACGAGCCCCGTCAATCGGAGCATCCAGCCTGAGCACTGGCAGCCCAGGCTGGCCTGAGGCCAAAAACAAGTACTCTTTCTTCACTTGGTGCTGCTCAAACCAGCCATTTGCCGTGCGATGGGCCTGTTGATTTCGAGCCACCAACCAAACCCCCGACGTGCCCACATCCAATCGGTGACACACCCATGCTGGCCCAAGGTTCTCTCTTACCCAGTCCACGAGCACGGGTAGACGCCTCACGCCCTCGCCACTTCGACCCGGAACCGAAAGCCAGCCCGCCGGTTTATCAATGACCCAAAAATCCTGGGTTTCAGCCAGGACCCCAGGGACAAGTGCTGTTGATTCGTCAGGATTCGATTCCATCATAAATGGTGTTACAACTGAGACATGCATCCGCACACCCAAAAACTACTGACCAGCTTGACCCTCGGGGCTGCGCTCTCAGTGGGTGGTTACTTTTGGGTAGGCCGCGGTCCTGACTTTCAAGTTCACTTCGAGCGGCAAGTCGTGTCTCAAGTTCCTCCCCAGAGCCTAGCCAAATCCGTAGATCACATCATCAACTGGGCTGACTGGCATTTCAACACTCGGCAAGTCCAAGCCACTGACGCCACCGGAATGGTTTATTCTGCTAAAGACCAGACCCTCATGCGAGGCTCGCTTCTTCGTTTTTCGATGGAACCACCCAAAAAAGAATGGAAGCGATTCTTTATCCAGGCACTGGTGACGGATTACGAGCCGGGACGTCTTTTTACCGTCCGTCTCGTTGAAGAAACCAAAGGAAGAATCAGCCAGCTCTTCTCCAATCTTCAATGGACTGTTGAATTTTTACCTTCCAAAGACGGAAGAACCACTCTGATTTACGGTAGAGCATCGGCACTCACCCTCAGTAGGCGAGCACGGTTTTTTTCTAGAATAGCTCCCCGAGTAGTCATGAACCAAGTTTTCTATCCCGACCTAGAGCGTTTGGCTCGAATCGAATTTCCAAAGGACAGGCTTCCGCCTGAATGAGTGAGCGAGTGAGCCCCATGCATTCAAATCCGTTCAAGACCGGCTGGATCCAATCCGTACTTGCGAGTGCTCAGGTTTTTATTCCTTCGCATGCTCAAGCAGACGCTCACGGTTTTTCGTCCATCACAACGGATAGCCGAAAGATTCAAGGCAATGAGCTCTTCGTTGCCATTAGAGGAGAGACCTTTGACGGCCACGCTTTTATAGAACAAGCACTCGCCTCGGGCGCAAGCGGAGTCCTGGGCGACAGCAGCAATCTCACCTCAAACAGAATTTCAACGCTCTCAGGCCAGTACCCCAAAGCCACTTTTTTTGTCGTATCTGACGTTCTGCAAGCTTACCGCGCACTGGGCCAAGCCTGGCGCGCACAGTTTAACATTCCAGTGATCGTAGTAGCCGGCAGCAACGGAAAAACCACCACCAAAGAAATCCTGGCAGCAATGCTCCTAGGGCGCCACAAATCGGTCCTTCGCACTCAAGGAAGCCAGAACGGATTTCTGGGAATTCCAATGACCTTGCTTGAGCTTAGGCCCGAGCACACTGCTGCAGTGATTGAGGTCGGAATTGACGACGTGGGTGCCATGGCTCGTCACATCGAATGCGTCCAACCCACCCACGCCGTGCTGACTGTGATTGGCCCGGAGCATCTTGAAAATCTAAAAGATCTAGCCACCGTTGCGCATGAAGAGCTCATTGCCCTTAAGAAAACTCTCGACCTTGGAGGTCGCATTGCCATTCACTTAGATGACCCTTGGATCCTGGCATGGGCCCAATCGGTCGCAGCCCAAAACCTGATCACTCTGAATGGCCCATCCGCTTCATTCTCACTCGAAAGGCCAGCAACCGTCACCGGAAAGATCACGCCTTCGGGATTGACCGTCACCGCTCAGAATCAAAGCTTCGACCTCGTGCCGCCGCTTCCCGGGCGGCACAATCTCCAAAACCTACTTGCTGCTGCGGCCACTGCACTCTTGACCGGCCTTGAGCCAGAAGAAATCATACGCGGACTCTCGCATTTTCAGGGCGCCGAGGGGCGTTCCCAAATCCGCTCTCTTTCTCCTTCGCGGCTCGTGATCTGTGACTACTACAATGCAAGCCCTGTCTCGATGAAGGCTGCGTTCGAGCTTCTGGCCACGACTGGTCCGGCTCACGCCCAGCGCTGGGCCTGCCTGGCCGACATGAAAGAACTGGGTCCAGATGAACTCCAGTTCCACCGGGAGCTTGCCGCTCCTCTACTCGAGGCAAAACCTACTGGCATTTTGCTTCACGGCCATCGAATGAAAAGCTTACTTGAAGAACTAAGATCGCAGGGTTTTTCTGGCCCGCTTGAACACTTCGAAACGCCAGAATCCCTCGCCCAAGCCCTGAAACCCAGGCTCGGCGACCAAGATGTCGTGCTCCTCAAGGGCTCTCGCATCATGAAAATGGAAATAGCATGGCAGACTCTGAGCACTTAAAGTCTTTTTCTTCCGTAAGAGTCCTCTCAGGCGGACTTCAAGGAATCTCTCGATGCATGGCCCACTTGCGCGCGGGCAAAATCCTAGCCATTCCGACCGAAACCGTCTACGGACTTGCAGCCATTGCAACGCGCGCAGATGCTGTAGCCCAAATTTTTGCCGCAAAGCAAAGACCGTCATTTGATCCACTCATCGTACACATTCCGCCCGGCTGGGGTTTTCTAAAAAAACTCGACGAAAAAAAAATCACAGAGAGCTCTCTTCTTTCACCCGAGGCAAGAACGATTGCAGAAACCCTCATGAAGCGCTTCTGGCCGGGACCGCTCACCCTGATTCTTCCGCGCGGCGCAGCCATCCCTGATCTCGTGACCAGTGGACTCAGCACTGTGGGAATCCGAATGCCCCGACACACGCTGGCCCAGGACCTACTGAAACACTTGCAAGAACCACTTGCAGCTCCTAGCGCCAACCGATTTGGAAGCATCAGCCCAACCTCGTCTCAAGCAGTGATTCGGGAGCTCGAGGGTCGTATCGAATATGTGCTCGAGGGCGGCCCGTGTGAGGTGGGCCTCGAGAGCACCATCGTTCACATTGCGCCTGACGCTACTTGCAGACTCCTCAGGCCGGGAGGTCTGCCAAAAGAGACCATCGAGTCGATCATCAGACCTCTGGGACGATCGCTTCTTCCTCCGGACCCAAGTGTTCGATCGAGTGCAGAAATTGCTCCCGGGATGCTGGCTAGCCACTACGCCCCCAGAAAAAAACTCACTCTCTTTTTCCGTTCAGAGCTCAAACTCCACGAAACAAGCTCACCCGAGACTGCCATCCTCTGGCTTACACCACCTCCCCGTGAGTTTGGACTTCAGGCCAGCTCCATCACAAAGAGCCCTCGCGACCGTGTGCTGAGCGAGTCCGGATCGGAGGCCGAAACGGCACGGAACCTCTTTGCGATGCTCAGGGCTCTGGACGAAAATCCAGAGTTCACACAAATTCTGGCAGAGCGTCCCGAAGGGCCGCAATCCGCACAGGGTCTTGGAGCTGCAATTTTGGACCGCCTGCTCAGGGCCTCAGCCCCTAAAAGCATCGAACCAGTTCAGGGCTGAGTCGCCCCTTCCCTGGGTCATCACAAAAAATACTCCGGCTTGATTGACTTCAAAGCGGGTCGAGACTTGCCGCCCCCGGATCACTCCGAGCTCCACGGAGAGCCGGTCTCCCTCCCAGTTTAAGTGCCGCAAGAAATCAAGACTGCTCCACCCGTCATCAGGCTGGTACTCTTGGGGAATCACCCCCTCGCAAGTCAGTGGCTTTGCCTCAAGAAATGCAAGGCTGCTCCAAAGAAACAAGAGCCCAATGCCTGCATGACAGATGGTTTGGTTCCCTGCCCTACTCACGCGCGCCATTAGCTTGCTCTCAAAGCCAGGCGACCAGTGCACTAATTGAAGACGGCACGAAAGGCCATCTCGCACCAGGTCGCGGATGAATTCTGCAGTGAACGAGTCAGGCCGCATCTTTCTGCAATGCGGTCCTGCAAGCTCTAGACTCGGAGATCCCCAGAACGGCCAGAGCGCGATCGAAGCACTTCAAACACTGCCGGAGCAACCGAGAGCACGATGATGCCGAGGATCACCCACTGAAAGTTCCGTTTCACTCCTGGCAAATTGCCAAAAAAATAACCAGCAAGGACAAACCCTGTGACCCACAGCACCGCTCCGGTCACGTTGAACAGGGCAAAGCGCCGGTAGTTCATTTTTCCAAGTCCCGCAACAAATGGCGCAAAGGTTCGAACAATCGGGACAAAGCGAGCAATCACAATCGTCTTTGCGCCGTAGCGTTCGTAAAATTCTTTTGTTCTCTCCAGGTGCTCCTTGCGCACTAAGCGTGAGCCAGCGGCCGCCCGCGCCATGAGCTGCTGGCCTAGCCTTGCCCCCACCCAATAATTGACGGCGTCCCCAAGAATTGCCGCTACGATCAGCAAAAAAATCATGAGCTCAAGCCCAAGCCCCGTCTCGGGCAAGGCCACCAACGCACCTGTTGCAAACAGCAACGAATCCCCCGGCAGAAAGGGAGTCACCACGAGGCCCGTCTCACAAAAAACCACCCCAAATAGAAGTAAATAGAGGCCCGGCCCCATTTGAGCTGCCCATTGGCCCAGATGCTGGTCGAGGTGCAGAAAAATGTCGATGAACTGCGAAAGAAGCTCCATAGGTTCTTAGACCTAGCACAAACAAAGAGGCCGGCACCTGCTTTCACAGGCACCGGCCTCTTTTCATTTCATTTCAAAAAAACTTTTGAAAATCTTAGAAACGGCCGCGTCCGCCGCCGAATCCACCACGACCGCCACGGTCGCCGCCGCCAAATCCGCCGGAGCGGGGCTCACGAGGAGCCATTGGACGTGCTTCATTTACGGTCAGCGTGCGGCCGCCAAAATCAGCGCCGTTCATCGAACCGATGGCCTTCTCTGCTTCGTCGTCATTTCCCATTTCAACGAAACCAAAGCCTTTGCTTCGGCCGGTGTCGCGATCGGTGATGATCTTGACGGAGTCAACTTTTCCGAAGGACGAGAAAGCGTCCATCAGACCTTCTTCAGTAGCCGAGAAAGGCAAATTACCAACATACAACTTCTTACCCATGAAACCTCCAAGGAACAGGGCATTGACTAAGCAACTCCGAGGTCATGGGCCCAATGCCGCTCGACTCAAAGAAGCACTAACGCCTAATACCGTAGCACAAGACTTTGGTTTTCAACACCCGTTTTTTCAAACTGCCCCCAGCCCCTATGATCCCTGATCAATGAGCTCGAGGCTATGAAAGCCCGCGTAGATCCAGAGCATTTGCTCAAGCACGGAGGCTTTCTTTGTCGTCACCCAAGTCTTGGGCACGAATCGGGCAATGCTAGCCCTGAGCATCGCAAGCGGGTCAAATGAATGGTCCTTCAGTTGGCCTTGTCCCGCAATGACTGCGCGCTTTGAAGGGTGACGTTCGTGCTGGTTGTTTGGGTAGTGCCTTGAGATCAGCATCGGGTAGGAGTTCGGACCGGAGACGTTGGCGCTTCTCTAGATTGTCGGTTTCTGGGGTCCAGGCCTGCTTGCAGCTAAAGCAGCGATATTGCCTGATTTTTATATTGCCGCATCTTCGAATGGTGAACGAATTGCGTCCACCGGGCCTTAAACAACGAGGGCAGTTTGTAATGGTTGGAGTGATAGGGATTGAACCTACGACCCTCCCCGTGTGAAGGGGATGCTCTCCCGCTGAGCTACACTCCAACAGTTTCAGCTTTTTTTGAGGCCTTGGCTCGGTTCATAGCCCCGGGCCGGATGGCTTGTCAATTCAGGCCTTGTGCTGGCCTCCTGAATCAACCTAAGCCCAGTCCTGGACGCACCAGAACTGCGCAAGGCCCTGCTCGATCCTGCGAGCCTTTTAGCTTATCATCGTTGGGCGTCCTAACATGTCCAAACCTCAGCCCACTTTTAAACGCGCGCTTCCTTGGCTCATGACCGAAGGGGCCCTGGCCATGAGCTACGAAACTCTCATCGGTCCGGTCTATCTTTCGGCGTGGGCGGGAAGCATCGGTGTCCCAACTGAGAAACTGGTTTGGGTGACGTCGATCCCACTTCTGGGCTCAGTTCTCCAGCTCCTGGGTGTGATGGCACTCTCAGGTAGTTGCTCCCGTCTGCCGCTCAAGTGGCTTTGCATCTTTTTGTCACTCGTTGCGCGATCACTCTGGGTACTCGCGTTTTTGCTGCCCGTAGCAGGGCCCGAGAGCATCGGCATCATTGCCACAGCAAGCTCTGCCATTGGACTCACTGGCACCAGCTTTTGGATGGCCTGGATGAAAGGCACTGTCCCTCCCCGGTTTGAAGGAAGATTTTGGGGAGCGCGAGCGCGCGGCTCCACGCTCGGAATCATTGGCGCTCACTTAGCAGCCGGTGCTCTTTTGCAGCTTTCAGTACAATTCTTGGCACAGCCTTCGGATGCTCGCTTTGGCGTATTGCTCACACTCGCCCTGCTCTCAGCTGCAGGCTCGCTCTGGCTTCTTGTAGGACCTGCCGGGTCACTGGGACTTCGAGAAAAAGAAAAAACACACTTTCGATTAAATTTAACCCAAGTATTCAGCTCACCCTCCGACCGGCAGCTCATTTGGACCTGGTGCCTCTTTCATGCAGGAGTACAGCTCGGAGCCCCATACTTTCCGTATTACTACACACGCGAGGTGGGCCTCGCTCCAGCCGAAGTCGCCCTCTGGTACGGAATCACCCAAACTGCCATTGCGGTGTCCGCCATTTCGTGGGGAAGGCGCTGGGATCGGTCCTTTAACGGAAGAGACCTCTCGCCGCGCACTTTACTTCTCGTGACCGGAACAGTCTTGGCGCTCTCACCCATTCCCTACATGATCAAGGACGCCTCTGTGCTGAGATGGATCGGCCCCCCTGAATACTTCATCAACGGGCTGGCATGGGCAGGGTTCCAGATTGGATTCAACACACTGCTTTTCAAAAGAGCAGGCAATCAGAACCCCTCGCGCGCTACTGCGCTTTTTGCTGTAATGACTGCGGCCCAAGGGGCTTCAAGCGCCCTGGCGGCTTGGGCGGGCTCAGTACTGGCTCAGGCGCTGGAAGCCTGGGGAGGGTTTCAAGCTCTGTGGGCACTGACGGCATGCATCCGGCTCAGCATCGCATGGTTTATACTCCCCGCCGTAGTTAGCGATGAGAAACCCCCTCCCAGGCAAGCTCACGTTCCCATAGCTTCTTAAAGCGATTCAGCCGTTTTTGACCCGAGCCCCTGGCCAAATCAGACTGCCCCAAAATCCAAAGCGCTTTGACATACGCACACTCTGGCGTCATCGCCCCTGACCAAAGCGCCCCCAACTCCAACATTTGTTTTCCAGCGCGATACTCACTGCCGCTTACACCCACCCCTTCGGTAGCCACCACCACAGCAATTTCTTTTGAGCGGGCCTCTGCTAAAAGCGCCAAAAACTCGGGATCATGGGTCGGAGCCGTTCCGGATGGAAACGCCACGAGAACAAGTCCATCGAGCTCGGGCAATAGCTTCTCCCTCAAAATGCGAGACGGCATTCCCGGCGAAACTTGAAGCATGGCCACTCGAGAAGAAAACGAGTCTTCAAGCCGAGGGGCAGCCCCAATCGCAACGAAAGCTCGTGAATCCCAGTGCACTTGCGCGCCCACTCGAGCCAGTACCGGAGCCTTGGGACTTTCAAACCCTGAGAAATCCACCGCGCTGCGCTTGCGCACTCGGTTTCCCTGAAAAAGTAAGTCATTGAAGAAAACTGCGACCTGTCCAAGCCTTTTGTTCTGGGTAACCGTGGCTGCCATTTCGACTGCCGAGATCAAATTACGCCGCGCATCGGACCGAATCGCAGACAAAGGCCTCTGCGCACCGGTTAAAACAACCGGTACTCGGCAAGGCCGCAGTAAAAATGAAAGAGCGCTGGCGGTGTACGCCAGAGTATCGGTGCCATGAAGCACTACCATTCCGTCAAATCGATTCCATCGCTCTCGGATGTACCTTGCCAGGGTGACCCACTCTGCGGGGCCCACATGCGCACTGTCGCGGTTCATGACGATCTCGACCTGGCACCGAGCCATGTCGGCCAGTTCAGGAACACGGCTAAGCAGGCGAAGGCGCAACGCTTCAGGGCTCAACTTTGGAATGGTCAGAGAATCTGCATCCATTCCAAAGGTGCCGCCTGTGTAAAGAATCAGAATTTTTGGGAGAGCGCGTGATCCTGCCATAGCCCGACCACATTAATGGGATGAGACCGTAAAACGCAACGCGCGGTTGAAGTTTTACCCGTGATCGGCCACAAGCATGCATGATGGCACTTCATATAAAACATGAGATTTTGGTGGCCCCCACTTCAAAGCTCGAGCAATCGCTCGAAAAGCTCTCCCAGGGACCCGAGCTTTTGACTGCTGCGGCCCTGGCTCAGTGGCAGAAACTGAGCAAAACCTTCAAAAAAAATGACTCCACCGCTTCAGCCAGACTTCATTTTACCGGTGGAGATTCACTCACCGTTTTTTTTATTTCTCCGCAAGTTTCGAGCTTTCAACTCCATACCGAGCTGAGAAAGTCTCTCGAAGATCTTTTTGCGCCTTTGCCTGCCGCCGAAGGTACGCGGTCTCTAGTACTCAATCTGAAAGCGATCGACAAAACTCAGTCTCGTCGAATCGTGGTGGCCCTTTCCGCTCTGAGCCAAATGGCAGGATGGAAGCCCGTTTCATTCGGTAAAAAAGGCGAGGAACACGCAAGTGCAAACCCAATCCTGCCGGCACTTGAGTGGCGCACTTCACTGCAGCAACGAGAGCTTGCCAGGCTGATATTTAAGGGCCAATCCCTTGGCCAAGCAAATAGCCTCGTACGAACACTGGCAGATCTTCCCTCCAACGAGCTTCATCCTCATGCGTACCGCGCGCGCGCTCAAGCGTTTGCCAAAGATCACGGACTTTCGTTCGAGTTTTGGTCCATCTCTGAGCTCCAAAAAAAGAAAGCTGGGGCTTTTCTCGCCGTCAATCGCGCAGATCCCAAGAGCCAAGCCGGCATTGCGGTTATCAAATATCAACCCAAACCCGCTCTCAAACGCTCTGCTCAAAAATCAAAACTTCCGGTAGTCGCACTGGTTGGAAAAGGCCTGTGCTTTGATACGGGTGGTTACAATATCAAAACCGGACCCCACATGTACGGCATGCACGGGGACATGACAGGCTCTGCACTTGCGCTAGCCCTATGCGGATACTTTGCCAAAATGAAAGTGCCATTTGAAGTGCACGCTTATCTTGCGCTTGCAGAAAATCTCATTTCTCCGACCGCCTATAAACCCAATGACATCGTGATTGCATGCGACGGCACTTCGATCGAAGTCATCGACACGGATGCCGAAGGCCGAATGGTGCTGAGCGATACGCTGGCACTCGTTCGTCGCACTCAGCCCTCGCTTTGTATCGATTACGCCACTCTGACTGGAGCTGCGATACGGTCACTGGACACTCGACGCGGAGCCGTTTTTTCTAATGCTCCTTGGCTTGCTCGCAAAGCAGTCACTGCAGGTGACGAATCGGGAGAGCGGACCTGGAGCTTTCCGATCGGCGAGGACTACCGAGAAATACTCAAATCAAAAATTGCCGACCTTGCGCAGTGTGGCCCCGGCAGCAACGCCGATCACATCTATGCTGCAACTTTTTTATCGCACTTCATCGGCAATGAAACCCCATGGCTACACTTGGACTTATCAACAGCTGAAAACAAGGGTGGACTCGGACTGGTCAGTTCAGACACGACAGGCTTTGGAGTGTTCTGGACGGATGCCATTGTTGACTTGGCCTTGAATGAAGCGCACCAAAAAGCCAAGGTCAGGCCCCATTCCATTTCAAAGAAGGGAAGAATTTAAATGCTGGAACTCAACCAGAAAACTCTTAAGACCCTGACCCAGACTTTCTGGCTAGCACTGGGACTCACCACTGTAGGCCTTGCCGGGTGGATCACGACAAAGGTCATTGAGCGCAAAAACTCTTCACGCACAGCAGAAAGCGGCGCAGCGATCGCCGTACCCGCTGAAACCCCCCAGACGCAAAATTAGCGTCCGCGAGAAATCTGGACCGTCCGGGGCGGTTGCGGCTCAGAAAGAAGCAACCAGTCCGCAAGAATGTTCACCGCCTCGTTAATCAGCGGCGCCTCGGTCTCTTTGATGCGCTCTTCACGGTCTCTGCGAGTGCTTTTCTGGTTTTGTTTCTGATCCGGCTTTGCGGCGCCCGCTAGACCGACAAGCTCCACCTGTCCCCCGGAGCTTTGAAGCTGTTTTTCACTTTGATTTTCTTTGCTCTTTTCTTTCATTTTTTCTTTGAGCTTCTCAGCAGCCGTTTTCTTGCGAAGCTCAGCTAACTTAACGCTGCCTCCGTTTTTAGCTGCTTCATCGAGCTCCTTCTTGATCTCAGCAAACTTGGCATCCTTAGCGACACGTTCTCGCGATTTTGCGGCCAGAATGGGGACCACCTTCGAATCCACTCCCAACCATGCCCCCTCCGGCGAGCTCGAATTCACTTCTCGTGATAAAAATCCCGGAATCGTCTGAGGCGGAAGCGAGTAATCGAGAGTTTTTTCGCCAACTGAATCCAGAGCATAAACCGGCGGCAGCACTACGTCTGCCGTCACCCCTGCATGCTGAGTGGAACGCCCGCCAGGCAGAAAGAACATTCCTGTGGTGACCTTCATGGCACCCAGCCCGGGCGGCAAATAGACGACGGCTTGGACTGACCCCTTTCCAAACGTGTGGTCCGAACCCACGACTAGCGCCCGCTTGTAGTCTTGCAGTGCACCAGCCAAGATCTCAGAAGCCGACGCACTCATGCGGCTAATTAGAACAACGAGCGGTCCCTTCCAAACCACTGAATCGTCTTGATCATCCAAAATCTGCGTATTGTCGGCGGTATCGCGTGTTGCAACCACGGCGCCTCTCTGAATGAACAGACCAGAAATTTTTACGGCCTCATCCAAAAGGCCTCCGCCATTTCGAGTTAAATTGAGAACCACTCCGTCGACCTTCTCTTTTTTGGCTTCTTCTAGAAGCTGACGGACATCGGCCGAGCACGAGCGCCCACCCTTGGAACCACCATAAAAAGAAGGCAGATCAATGACCGCGATCTTTCGAGTTTTCATTACTCCGGGAGTTCCACTGGAGTCGCTTACTTTTCGAGTCTCGTAGCTGATCTTAGCTGCCTGATCTTTGATGTCGATCTTGTCTCGTGTGATCGTGACATCAAAAGTTTCGGTTTTTTCGGCTTGCCGTAAAATGGTGAGCGTGACTCTGGAGCCTTTTTTTCCGCGAATCAGCTTAACAACGTCTCGAAGATCCATGTCCATCACAGGAACTGCCTTGCCTCCCTCCTGCGCCACAGCAATGATCTTGTCTTTGGGCTTCAGCAGACCGGACCGTTCGGCGCCACCGCCGGGAATGGTATCGTCAATCACAGTGAAGCCGTCTTCCGAGGACAACGAAGCTCCGATTCCTTCGAGAGACAGATTCATCTGGATCTGAAAATCCTCAAAGTGATCGGCCGACATATAAGTCGAATGGGGATCGAGTGCTCCTGCAAAGGCCTCAGCAAAACCGTTGACCGGCCCTTCGACTTGTCGTTCTCGCAGCCGCTTGGTTACGAGTTCATAACGGTGAATGAGCTGTTCTTTAGCCTGCTGAAGCTTAGTTCCGGAGAGCAAATAGTTGCTGATCTGAAAATGGACGAGCCCCTTCAGAAGACTCTGCTTTTCTGCCTGAGTCTTTGGAAATTTACGTTTCTCCGAATCAATCACGACTTCTGCGCTTTCATCGAGGGAGTAGCTCTTGCCCAAGAGCCCACGAACGTAGTCTTCGCTCTCTTTGCTCCGCTGAATCAGAAGCGAATAGGCCGAATCAAGCGGCCGACAATCACCTCGCTGAATGCTTGGGAATAATCCAGACAGACTCTTTTTCAGAGCAGTCACGTCTTCTTCCAGAAAAATGGTTTTAGAAGGGTCCATGTTCTTCACCAGCTGCTCGACTGTGTTGGTTCGGATCGAATCAGAGAGTGATTTACGGGCGTAGTGAGCGCGAAAAAAATAATCCATGAGCTGGGGCAGATGGATGCACTTGAGTCCCTCCACTCCAAACCCACTTACGCCCGGCCGAGCAGCAGCAGCCGGAGAAGCAGAAACCAAAACTTGAACTAAGCAAATCGCAAAAACCCAGACCCTGAAAACGGACCTAGGATCACGGAAGCTCGAGTTACGGGGGCTGAAGTTACGGAGGCTAAAGAACACGCTTTTCATTCTGCCTATTGTGCGGATTTGCCGGCCCAGGAGCAACCTCAAGGAGGCCGGGCTGCCTCAAATAAAAACCGATCAATTTAGAGTGTCATTTTTAAACGAGTCCCCACCCCTATGATTTGAGCAAAGCGCCTGCTAGAGAACCGCCCATGAACAAAATCCTCGTTGCAGTTACAGCGTTGATGTTTTCGGTCACGGCATCCATCGCCAGCCCAGCCCCACTCTCCCAGCAGGTGGTGGTCTCCGGAATGACTTGCGGTTCTTGCGCTCGCGCCATTACTCGTGCCTTCCTAAAAAATCCGGCCGTCAAAGACGTTCAAGTGGACGTAAAGTCAGGCAAGGTCCAGCTCACTTTCAACGAAAAGCAGTCCATGAACGAAGCCCAGATTAGAGAAACCGTGAAGGGCGCGGGATTCAAGGTCGAGAGTGTGGCTCCAGTTTCCCAGGGCTGAGGGTTGGTCCGCCCTGCTAGCGGACGAAAGCTCCAAACCTTACTTCAAGGTCCTCGATCGCTTTCTGGCTCAAGAGGAGGCCTCGGGAGCAACCGTTTTTCCAGAGCGAGGGTCTATTTTTAGGGCTCTCGAAGAGGTGGCCCTTGGCTCGTCCAAAGTCGTGATCCTGGGGCAAGATCCCTATCACGGCCACGGGCAGGCAGTGGGAAGGAGCTTTGCCGTGCCCAATTCTTTCACGCCTAAGCCCCCGAGCCTCACGAACATCTACCGGGAGATCGAATCGGACTTCAGCTGCAGCGTCGATCGGTCCCAATCGGACCTTTCAGGCTGGAGCGCACAAGGGGTTTTGCTCCTGAATACGGTACTCACGGTCCGGGCGGGCGCTCCACTTTCGCACCGAAAAAAGGGATGGGAAGAGCTCACCGACCGACTCATCGTGGAGCTGGCCCGCCATCCCCAGCCTCGAGTTTTTATGCTCTGGGGAGCGGAGGCCCGGGCCAAAGCTTCGCTGATCCGGAGCGAGAGCGACGAACACCTGATTCTTGAGGCCCCCCACCCCTCGCCCCTTTCTGCCCACCGGGGCTTTCTGGGTTGCAGACACTTTTCGCAGGCCAATGCCTTTCTAGGTAAGACCCACTCGGGAGCACGCGCCGGTATTCCCATCGACTGGACCCGCCTCAGTAGCGTGACATAACGCTAAGCGTTGTGGTAGCCGCCCCTCATGCCGCAGAATCTTTCGACCCGAGTCAACCACCCCCCTCGCCTTAAGCTCAAGGACTGGAATCTCCCTTCGGCCCAACCCATCTTTCAGGCCGCAAAATTTACGGTCGATTCGCTCGAAGGCTGGATGCAGCGCTCTCAGGATGCTCGCCAGTCGGGCGAAGAGCTTTTTCTTTATTCACGCATCTCCAATCCTACGATCCGAGAGCTCGAGATGCTTCTTTCAGACCTACAGGGCCGCGAAGAAGCGCTCGTGGTGAGCTCTGGAATGGCCGCCATCTCGGCAGTGCTCGTGGCGCTGCTCTCTCCCGGGGATGAAGTCTTTTTGTTCCGCGAGTCCTACCAACCTTCACGCACTGTGGTGCGAAGTCTTCTGGGCAAGTACGGGGTGAAGCACCGACTTTTCTCAATTACGGCACTCGATGAGGTCGAGACGGCGCTGAGGGCTCCGCTCAACGTTTCGGATTCGGGACGGGCCTCTGGGCGCAGGATCCTTTTTTTCGAAAGCCCCACGAACCCGATCTGCAGAGTGGCAGACATTGAAAGGCTCTGTTCGATGGCCAAGAGCGCGGGCGCGCTCACGCTTCTGGACAACACCTTTGCCGGCATTCACCAACACGGCGATACGCAGGTGGATCTCATGGTGCACAGCCTGACGAAGTATGCCGCAGGCCACGGAGATGTGACGGCCGGAGCAATCTTGGGTCCCAAGAATCTGGTCGCACAGATCCGCGAAACGGCAATCCTGCTGGGGGCAACACTGGACCCTCATGCTGCGTTCTTGATCCAGCGTGGGCTTAAGACTTATGCGCTTCGCTACTCGGCACAATGCCGAGGGGCTCTCGAAGTGGCGCGCTTTTTGTCGAAACACCCCAAGGTGTCGAAGGTTTTTTATCCCGGCCTGGAAACGGACCCTGGATTTGCGCTCGCACGCAAGCAGATGAAGGAGCCCGGCGCGGTGCTGTCGTTTGAGCTAAAGAATGAATCAGCAAACTCGTTCGTGGCGCGCTTGAAGCTCTTTGCTTTCACAGTGAGCCTGGGCGCGACGGAGTCTCTGGCAACGCCGGTGCTTCAGCTCTACGGAAGCGACCTGACGCCGGAGGAGGCACGAGCTTCGGACATGACGGACCGAACGGTCAGGGTGTCGGTTGGGGTTGAGGATCCGGCGGATTTGATCGCGGACCTCGCTTCAGCCCTAGAACTGGCTCCGTAGCCTGGGGAAAATCCGATCTCGTCAATGGGCAAGGCCCTGAACTAAAAGTAAGATTTGAAAGCGCTGCAACAGAATCTGAACGTTTTTCGAACGGACGCCGGCAAGCCTTTGATCTCTTGAAGGACTCACTCGGGTCTTAGCTATTTTTACCCACAGTGATGAGCCAGTTGAGACTTAGTCCCACCAATACCCCCGCTCCGTCTTGAATCCAGAAATCACCCACAACGAAGCGTCTTCCTCCTGAGTTTCGGCGGGCTGAACACTCTGAAGATAGGCCGCGAATACACACACCGAGGCGGCTCCGTCCAGCAACCGGCGCCACTCCGATAAAACCACTTCATTGTCGCGCGGGACCTCCGGAGACAGGGTGAACTCAAAACGATGCTCGTAGTCTCTAGCGACCAGGGTCGGCACTTCGCGGGTCCCACCATACTCGACTGGGACCATCTCAAGGTCGATTTCATGAGAGTCAAAGCACAGCCACTGGTTGTACGATTCCCAGAAATCCTCGTCCGCCTCACTTGGCACTGAACTCAGTGAAGACCTTCCCTCGGATCTCAGGCCAAGTTCAAGGGCCCAGTCCTCTTCCGAAAGGTTCAAGGTGTCGTGGATCTGCCGAAAAGAGCAAAAATTGAAAACTAAGAAGATCCCAACCAAGCCCTTCAAAGTTCGTGCGCCAACAGCCTTCATTCCTGCCCCTTCAGCCTTACATGATATGACCGAAAAATTCTCATTCCTGCGGGCTGCTTTCCAGCCATCACATCTCCCAGATAAGACTTATACTCGGCAACGGCCTCATCCCAGGTTGCCGCCCGACCCAACCTCGAAGTCGCTGTTTCTTTTTTCCTGAATAACCACCGAATGCCGGCTGCAATATTGGCAACCGGATCAGACAAGTCTGCCTGGTTCACATTCACAAGATGATCCTTTAGCTCTCCACCCTCATCCGTCAGGATCCTCTGCGTCCAGTCCGTAATCTGCATCAGGCCACGCGCCCAACCGGCTCGCTTTCCCGCCTTAGCCTTCACTGTCGCCCGAAAACCGGACTCAGACGCGATCAGGGCTTTGACCAGATCGGGATCGAGCGGAACATCCGGCCGAAGGACCTCATTCCAGAACTGGGTCCATCCACGAATCAGCTCATCAAACTTGTTTCCCTGCGGAAACCCAAGCCGATTGGAGGACGGCCTGCCCACAAGGTGGCTAAAATTCCTGTGAGCAATCTCGCGGATCTCATCCAGATAGATCTGGTCCTTGCCGGATGGGTTTGAACGACAATGTCCTCGAATGCCCTTCGTTCCTGTTCGCGGATGGGCCTTCACCCAATGCTTGCCCAAAGGACAAAGCCGCCATTCATGGCGCACATGCGGTTTTTTTTGTTCCGGGACATTCCGAACAAGCTAGCGCCCTCGTGAGCTGGAAGTCCAACCTCTTTTCAGGTGGCTCCGAAAACTGGGGGACTACATTTCCGGCGAGCCGGATTTCAGGCCCGAATCTTGAAATTAGACCTCAAAATGAAGCGCCTCTGCCCAGAATCTGAGTGTCCATCCAAAGACCACCAGGCCAGAATCGATCCGAAAGTCGGACGCATACTCCGAAAAGGAACCTACTACCGGCGATCCGACGGACAGCACATTCCAAGGTTCGTCTGCACCGCCTGCGGAACATCGTTCTCATCGGCCCGAAGCCATTCCACATACCGCCAGAAAAAAAGGCAGCTGAATTTGAAAGTCTGCCAACTCCTCTATTCCGGAGTCTCACAACGCCGCGCCGCACGACTTCTTAAGATCAGCAGAAATACAGTTGCCAGAAAAAAACGATTCATGACCATTCGAGCGAGGAAGCATCATGAGACGTTCATGCAATCTCTCACCAAAACTCCGCTTGGTTTCATCCAATTTGATGACCTGGAGACCAGCGAGCACACCAAGTGCAAACCCCTGAGTGTCGCGCTTGCCGTCGACCCAAAAACCCGAAAAATCCTTGGCTTTGAGGTTTCCCAAATGCCGGCAAGGGGACCACTGAGTCCGATCGCACTCAAAAAATACGGTCCAAGAGCCGATCTTCGAGGCGAGGGCTGGAACGCACTGTTCTCAAAACTGAAGCCCATCGTAGCCCCCGATGCGCGATGGCTCTCGGATGAAAACCCGCACTACCCGAAACACCTCAAGGCCCATCACCCAGAGGCAACCCACCAAACCACTCCGAGCAGAAGGGCGCGGGCACAGGGCCTAGGAGAACTGAAAAAGGGCGGATTCGACCCTCTCTTCGCCCTGAACCACACCTGCGCCATGCTCAGGGCTAACCTCAATCGTCTTTTTAGAAAGACCTGGTGCACCACCAAGAACAGGCAGGGACTAATCGATCACCTGACTCTCTATGTCTGGTATCACAACTCCCACCTCACGCGAGAATACCCAATCAGCGGAGCCACCTCAAAGGAGTTCTGACCACCTCGAATACAGCCGGTCCACCTCGGCCTGGGCATCGGACAGCTCCTGAGTGAGTCGTGCGAGCAGCACCGCGTTCGAAAGGTTTTCCAGCTTCTCGCTCTCTCGCGTGAGCTCGGCAAGCCTTGCCTCGGCGGCGTGGATGGCAGCCTCCATGCCGTCCAGTTCGCGCTGGTCCTTGTAGGAGAGCTTGCGCTTGCGCGGAGCCTCGGGCTGCGCGCGCGTTTCAGCCTGCACCCCCGGCTGCAAAGCCTGGCGCTCGGACGACTTCGCTTTTTTTCGCGAAGCCTCCCATTGCGAGAGTCCCTCGTAGAAATTCCAGCGGCCTGACCCATCGGATTCTGGCGCCAGCAGGCGGTCGCACACCTGGTCCAAAAAGTAACGATCGTGCGAGACGAGGATCACTGCGCCCTCAAATTCATCGAGGCACTCCTCAAGCACAGACAAAGTAGCCAGATCGAGGTCGTTCGTCGGTTCATCGAGCACCAGCACATTGGCGGGCTTGAGCATCAGCAGCGCCAGTAGCACGCGACTCTGCTCGCCCCCGGAAAGCGCCCCCACCCGCATTTCGACCTGCGAAGGACTGAACAAAAAGCGGTCAAGATAGCTGCGGTAGTGCATGCGGCGTCCCGCATAATCCACGAACTCCCCCACCGGGCAGACCGTGCGGGCCACTGTCTTCTCGGGATCCAGGCTGTCGCGGACCTGGTCAAAGTAGGCCACCTGGAGCTTTTCGGAGCGCAGCACCTCGCCTTCATCGATCTCCACTCCGCCCGCCACCTCGACCGCCAGCTCGCCCAAAAGGGCGCGAATGAGCGTCGATTTTCCACAGCCATTGGGTCCCAAAAGGCCCAGGCGGGTGCCCGGCGAAATCACGAGGCTCAAATTGCGGAACAAAAATCGATCCGAGAACTTTTTGGCGATCCCCTTGGCTTCGACGAGCTTTTTGGGTGAGCGCCCCGTCGATTCAAACTCAAGCTTCGAGACTTTGACCTGATTCCTGGAACCGAGTTCGCCCACTTCCTCGATTAGGGCATTGGCGCGCTGGATGCGCGCCTGCTGCTTGGTTGTCCGCGCCTTGGCTCCCTGCCTGAGCCACTCCACTTCGCGCCGCATGGTGTTTCGTAGAATGACCTCGCGCTTTTCCTGCGCGTCGATCAGCGCCTCACGAACTCCCAGGTAAGTTGCGTAATCGCCTTGCACAGCAAGGATTCCGCCAGCGTGACGAGGGTCAAGCTCGAGGATTCGGTTTGAAACCTTCTGCAAGAATGCCCGATCATGGGTGATGGTCAGGCATGCAAAAGGTGCGCGGGCGAGGAACTTTTCGAGCCATTCGATTCCTTCGATGTCGAGATGGTTGGTGGGCTCGTCGAGCAAGAGCAGGTCGGGATTCCTCACGAGCTCACGCCCCAAGGCCACGCGCTTCTTCCATCCGCCCGAAAGGCGCTCCACCGGTGCGTCAGGCCCGAAGGCATCGAGCTCAAGCTTTGAAAGCCACTCATAAGCCGACTGGTGCGGGTCCGCGTGGATCCCACCCCCCGCCCCGTCCCCCGTCGCCCCTTCAAGCAGGGTGTCGAGCACCGTAGCCCCGGGCTTGAATGTCGGCACCTGGCGCAAGAACCCCACTTTGAGGCCCCGGGCAAACGAAAGCGTGCCAGAATCAGGGGTCACCTCCCGGGCCAGCATCTTGAGCAGGGTGGACTTACCAGCCCCGTTGGGACCAATCAGCCCAGTCCGCTCACCACTTTCGAGTGAAAACGTCAGCCCCGAATAGAGCTTCTTTGCTCCGTAAGCATGCGAAACCTCGTGGGCGGAAACCAGAATGGCCATGTCTAAGGGCTTGCCCTAAATCGGACAAAAATGCCCGGAAATTTCACTTGCCCGCTTCCACTCCTCAGGGCTAAGCCGTACGCCATGAAAAAGACTCACGCACTTATTGCCATCGCTCTAGCGGGTATCGCTTCAGTCACTTTTTCTCCAAACGCTCTGGCTTTTCAGCTTAGACATCAATCCACTCTCAACGTAGCGGATGCTAACCTTTGCGGGGATTTTAACCGCCTGGCCCGCTATCAACTCGTGCTCGAAAACTGGGAAAAGCTTCCAGCATCTGACGCTGCACTGTTCTCGGATGCAAACCTGGCTCTGATTGAAAAAGAGCTCAAATCTCGGTTTGATTTCGATGAAAACGGAATTATTTCTGTCAAAAATCGGCTCGACACGCAGGCCCTTGAATCTTTTTCTGGAGCAAACCTCCTGACCCTCGAGCGCTGTTATCGCCTTTCGTTCCAAAGTCTCTTTGGCTTCTCGGTATCCGACGGAACCCCATTGGCAAAGATTCCGGGAGCATTGAGCTATGCGAGGATGGAAATTCGCGGCAAGCAGGCATCAGTTTCTCCGGCTACCGTGGTCTACGACCGCGTGCGGGGTTACCTGTACATCCATCAGGAGTGGTGAGCTCTTTGCAGTGCTTTGCGCCGCAAGGATCTTTCAAAGATCTTTCAAAGATCCTTCAAGGAGGCTTGCCAATGAGCATTCAGACCCAGAGGTTTCTTTTTTCAATGTTGGTTGCCATGGTGCCCGCGGCCGCGGTCAACGCAGCTGACCCGCCATCCGCCCCGCCCGCAGAGGCCCAATCGTTTGAAGACCAGAAAAAGAAAATGCTCACCCACCTGGATGAGCGAATCGCCTCATTGAACTCTGCAAAGTCCTGCGTTCAGTCGGCTGCCGACAAGAAAGCGCTCCAGGCCTGCCGCTCCAAAATGCACGAAATGCGTGAGAAGCGCCACGAAGCAAGAAAGCAGAAGTGAACTGCTCCCCCTCTTTAGGATGAGCCCCCAACCAGGGTAAAGACTGGGTGCCGAGGGCGCTTGGGTTCGATTTTTAATTTTTTTTATTTGTTCTCTGACCTTAAGGGCTCCTTAAGTCCGGAAATCGGACCCGCCAGTCGGACCAAGCCGAGACTTCATGGAGGCAGGGGCAGCTCAGGGGTTGCACCCACTCAAGCCACCTGCTACCCCCTGACGCCATGCGGCACCCAGCACTCCTCACCCTTTTTGTCTCTTGCTTGGTCTCCTGTTCATCCGTCCCCGTTTCCAGCACCCAACGCTTTGCCAAGGCACTGGATGAGGACACGGCCCGTCCACCTGCTACGGCGGTATTCGAGGATCTCTGCCGGGATGGGGAGCGCGCCGCATGCACAAGGGCTGGAGTTCGAAAGCTTTTCCAGGGTGAGCGCGAAACAGGTACCGGATATCTGCAGCAAGCCTGTGAGCTGGGCGACCCGCACGGGTGCCTCTCCCTGGGCGAGCAGTACCTCGGAGAGGGGCGCCTTAATCCAGCCCGGCCTTTGCTTGAAAAGGCGTGCAATGCTTCAATCCAGCAGGCCTGCTACTACAGAGCCCACATCGATCTCAGGGAAGGCAAGAGAGACCTGGCTCGCAAACAATGGCTCAAGGGCTGTGAGGCTTTCCATACCGCAAGCTGCAACACGCTGGGTTCCCTTCTCCGGGAGAACGAAGATTATACCGGCGCCCGCCGGTACTTCCGCCTTGCTTGCGAGCGAAACTATCTAACAGCCTGCACGAACTTGGGTGAAATGGAACTCCTGCTCGGGGACCGTAAAAGCGGACTCGCCCATCTGAAAAAAGACTGCGATCGTCATATTCCACGCGCCTGTCGATTGAGCGAGCTGCTTTCCTCAGTTCACGAAGGAAAAATTACCGCCGAGCTGTTGTCCAAGAAGTGCGTGAACGGGGACGCGGACTCGTGCCACCAAAAGGGCTTACTTCAAAGCCTCAAACTTTCTGAGCGCCGAAAAAGCCTCGCGACCTTCAAGACCGCATGTGCCAAAGGGAGCGGACTTGGATGCTGGGAAAGCTATTTAGAAAAAACAATCAACGCCGACATCGTCACACTCCAGAAAATCGCGAGCAAGCCCTGCAGCCAGGGAGTACTGATCGCCTGCCACAACTTGGGCAACTTGCATTTTCTTTATGGTGACCAAAAGAAAGGCCTCGCTCTCCTAAACCGGGCCTGTGACGGCAATGAAGAGTGGTCGTGCACCTACCTGGGTACGCTCTCCTATTGGAAGGGTGACAAAGCCAAAGCTCGCGAGTTTTTCGAGCGCTCCTGCAAAAAAGGCCAGCCCGAAGCCTGTTTCGAACTAGCCGGCCTGAGTTGGGATGCCGGCAAAAAGGCGGAAGCCACAAGTCTTTATGAAATGGCCTGCTCCAAAAATGACTTTGAAAGTTGCTTTTGGGCAGTGAGATCTTCAGAGGACCCCAACATCCCTGCCAAGTCCCAGCCCCGGTACGAGGAACTCTGCCGGCAAGGGAGCTCCCAGGCCTGCTATCGGCTTGGAACCCTGCTGAACGATCAGGCAAAAACGCAGCACGCAAGGAGCTCCTTCGAAAATGCGTGCGTTCTTGGCGAGGGAGATGCCTGTGAATATGTGGGGCGACTCGAGGAGTGGGATGGCCATCCGAAAAAAGCGCAGCAACTCTTCCGCCAGGCCTGTAACCTGGGCTCGGCCGAAGGATGCCGACTCCTGCAATAGGACGGAATAAAAAATGGCTGGGGAACTAGGATTCGAACCTAGATAGCCAGAGTCAGAGTCTGGAGTCCTACCATTGGACGATTCCCCAACCGGAAGAGCCGATTCACTAGCTCAGCCCGCTTGCCGCGGTCAAGACCCCCAAGATCAAGACCCGAACTCAAGAACTAGAAGCCTCCCCGGCTACAGCCGGAAAATACTGCTGTTTGGCCCCGATGCGGTGCCCCCCCGGAATGGGCCGACCCAGCTCGTCCAGTTTAAAGACCGATGGATCGAGGTTCAGCGACTGCCTGAGCCTGTCCATGGTTTCAGGAACAAAGGGATAGAGCAGGATCATGAGATTTTTGAGAACGTAGAAGCACGAATACAGGGCATCGCGCCGCTGCTCCTCCGGAAACCGGTCGTCATGTGGCTTGAACTGGGTAAATAGGCTGTTGATGGAGCGCGCATAGTTTTCGATCGCGCCCAACAAGTTAGCGTAGTCTGCTCGGTCCATGGCCTTCACATATCTCCGAACAATTTGGAGCGTCTCAGCTTCGACCTTTTCGTTGAGCCGCCCCTCCGGCACCACCCCGCCAAACTTGGAGTGGCAGGCCGAAATGGGCTTTTCAAAAGCGGCATTCATGGGGCCGGCCAAAAACTTGTTGCGCTCATCCAAAGCAGCAAAGTCAAAGCTCGAAGCCTTTTCAGGAAGCGTCAGCGTCGAAAGAAAATACCGGATCTGGTCGGCCGAATAACCCTTTTCATCCAGGAGCTGATCCCCCGTAAAAAAGTTGCCGCGAGACTTGCTCATCTTTTCGCCGTTCACTTGGAGGTGGTAGCAGCCAAAGATGTCAGTCATCTGAAGCTCGCCTTCCACGGGAAGCCTGAGCGGGTCATTCTGGTGACCAAGCCACATGGCACCCTGCATGAGCACGTAAAAGAAAACATTGTCCTGCCCTAGGAACTGGTAAATGCGCGCCTTGGGGTTGCACCAGTACTGCTTCCACTCAGAGGCCGCCTGCGCCTCAGTCCGGCCGCGCTGCATGAGCGCCACCCGAGTGAACGAGATCGGGGCGATCAACGAATCGGGCCAAACGTAAAGCGTCTTTCCAGCCATATCGGGATCAAGCTCAGTGGGGAGCGAAATCCCCCAGCTCACATCCCTCGTGATCGAGCGATGCGCCCATTCATCCACAAGCTCGGTCTTTGCACCCAGCTTCTCGATCTCAATTCGCGCCCGGCCCATGTCGACTTTGTTATCGAACTGCAGGGCGATTTTTTTATTGGGAGCATATCGCGGCTTGTGCTTGGGGAGCCCGGCCTTGATCTCCTTGTAAGCTGGCTCAAACGAGGCATCAAACCTGAACGACGGAAGCGCAGTCCCCAGCGCCTCGGCCAAAACGGGCTTGCGCCACTCGGTCTTTGAATTCAACCATGTACAAAGAACATCCGAGACCTTCCACATGTCGAGCCACCAGTGCACCGTTTCTTTCATGACGGGCACGACATCACTGAGAGCGCTCCTTGGGTTGATGAGCTGGCTTGGTTCGTATTGGCTACCGCAGCGATCGCACTCGTCGCTGTAGGCGCTTTCGTTGTCGCACTTGGCGTTGGGGCACTTGCCCTTGACGTAGCGGTCCGGCAAAAAGCGCCCGAGCTTGGGATCAAACCACTGAAGGCTCACCCGCTTTTGAAGCATTCCATTCTTGTAAAGTTTCTTGATAAACTCATCAGACAGAGCCTTTTGGAGCGGAAAAGTCTCGGGCGAAGATGTCCCGCTGTAGCAATCCACCCCGATCGAGTACCGTTTCAGAGTAGTCCTTTGGCTCTCGTGGATCGAGTCGATGAACTCACGAATGGGCTTTCCTGCCTGCATGGCAGCCACTTCGCTCGTGGAGCCGTGGTCGTCGGTGCCATTCACGAAAAGAACGTTTTCGCGGCCGATCAAAAGCCCAAGCCAACGCGAGTAAATATCAGGTGGCACATGCGATCCGGCCAGGTGCCCTAGGTGCAACGGGCCATTTGCGTAAGGCATGCCTGCGGTCACCACAGCCTTTTCAGGCCGCTCGAGCTGCGCAAGAACTGACGCAATATCCGTAGGCGGTCCTTTGGGGGTAGTCATCAGAGCGACTCCAGTTTTTTAAGGCGTCCTTCAACGACGTTCCAGTCCAGCAGCGCAAGCAAATCAAAGACCGAAGCACTCACCGCGCGGCCCGTCAGCGCCACGCGCATGGGGGCCACGAACTCGCCCACTTTGATGCCGTGCTGCTCACAAATGACCTTGCACAGTCCGTCGATATCGCCGTGCGAAAGCCCAAGTCCCGAGAGCGAGGCCGCACTCGGCTTGGACGCCATGCGGGCACTAAAATCCCGCACCATGTGCGCGATCGCATTCTTGACCACAGGTTTAGCAGTAGCAGGGTCCTTGCCCCACTTAATGAGCGAAGCATCGAACTCAAGCACCCCGGGAGTACAGAGCGGCACAAGCTGGTCTGCAAGCTCTATCAGAGTCTTGACCTACTGTTGCTGGATCGCAACGAGCCGAGTTCCAAAGTCGCTCTTCACTCTCGCAAGCGCTTCGGGAGAGAAGAAATCGCCAAAATCCTCGGCGACAATCGAAGCAAGCCTTGCCGGATCAGCCTGCCTGATGTGCGCTCCGCTCAGCCACTGGAGCTTTTCGACATTGAACACAGCCGAGCTCACTTGCACATGCTCAAACGAAAAGTAGCGAATCATCTCGTCGATCGAAAAAATCTCCTGATCGCCATGCGACCATCCCAGCCGTGCCAAAAAGTTGAGGAGTGTTTCAGGCAGATAACCCTCTCCGCGATACACATTGGCTGAAACCGCGCCATGGCGCTTGGAGAGCTTTTTCTTGTCGGGCCCTAAAATCATCGGCAAGTGCGCAAACTTGGGAACCGGATAACTGAAATGCCGGTACAGGTGCATTTGCTTAGGCGTGTTGTTGATATGATCATCTCCGCGCACAATATGGGTCATGCGCGACTCTACGTCATCGACCACAACAGAAAGGTTGTAAGTCGGTGCTCCATTTGAACGGATCAGAACGAAGTCATCCAGGTCAGTATTTTCAAATCGAATAGGCCCACGAATCATGTCGTCAAATTCGATCGAGCCTTCGAGTGGGATTGCGACACGAATCACGTACGGGGCATCAGCCGGGCCGGGAGCGCTGCGGGTGCGGCACCTGCGATCGTACATTGGCTTTTTGCCTGCGGCCTGGAGCTCCTCGCGCATCTTTTCGACTTCGGACTCTGAGCACCAGCACTTGTAGGCAAGACCACGCGCCACGAGCTCGTCAGCCTTGGCGCGATAAATATCAAGGCGCCGACTCTGGTACAGGGGCTCTTCGTCCCAAGTCAGCCCAAACCACTTCATCGAGGCCAGGATGTCGTCGGTGAAGTGTTTTTCGGAGCGCTCAAGATCCGTGTCTTCGATGCGAAGCAGGAACTTTCCTCCCTGCTGCCTGGCATAGAGCCAGTTAAAAAGCGCCGTGCGGACCCCGCCGATGTGCAAGAATCCCGTCGGCGAAGGAGCAAAACGAACCCGGACTTCTGTAGTGCTGGTCATGCCCGGCCGACTTTAGCCCGGGAGCCCGCGAATTCGCTACCGTTTTCCCTGCTCTGAAAGCCAAGCATTCCAGTAACTGATCAGCGCCCTAGAACTGCGGTCATCAAGCTTGCGCAGACCGTCGCGCATCGGGTGCTGCGAGAGCGCTCGAGGTAATCCTTCTGAAAAACGGCTGCCCACGGTCTTCCACTGCGTTACCCCTGCGGCATGACAGGACATGCAATTCTGAACGAAGAGCTTTTCACCCCGAAGTGCTGCTGGATCCGTGCGGCGCTTGAGCAGGTGGCTCCCCCACTGCGCCTGGTAGCTCGTCAGCTCCACCCGGGTCACGCCTTTGATCTCGTAAGTCCCCCACGGCAGATCCTCTGGTGTGCGGACCGAGGCCGGCATTACGGTCTTGAATTGAGTGGCCGAAGGGCCCTGCTCTTTTTCAAGCCGCATCTGCACCTTACTGAGAAAGGCCCTCGGAATCCAAGCCTGTTGCCCCGACTCTCCGCGCAAGATGACTAAGTCGACTTGTGCTCTGACCTCTGGAGTGAGGGCAGCCATGGACTGTTCGAGCAGAGTGGGCAGAACCCAGCGACTCCCCGCGGACGGAAGCACTTCTCGCAGCACCTGCTCATTACTGCTACCTCCGGCCATCAGAACGATCTTGACTGAAGGACCCAAAGTCGCTGCACTAGCCGCTTGAAGCCCAAAACCCAAACCCGCCCAAAAAACCCACACTCCACACCCTCTGATGAGAAAAGAGGGCCGGAGCAGTTTAAGAATGCAGAAAGACTGCGTTTTTCTGGTTGAAGAAAGCCTAGACGCTGAAGCCATTCTTCTTCATTAAGAAGCCGGCGCGCGCCTGTGTCAAGCCACTGAAAAGCCTTTGGTTTTGCCTTCTCACTGTGTTATCCCACCCTCATCTTTAGGAACACTCTGAGGTGGGCCAACAAGCCCGCCTTTTTTTTTAACCGGAAGGCGGCCCGATTTCCGAAGGACCTACAAGGCGATCAACGCTCTTTATCAACGCTCTCTATCAACGCGCTAATGACCTCAGCCCAGACCTCTCCACCCCCTAAAAGTCACTCCGACAGTCTAACCGACAGTCTTGAGAACCGGTTGATTACCAGCCTGAACGGACTGGTTGCCCCGCTGGGCTATGAGGTGGTGCATCTTGAGATTCAGTCGCACCGCGAAAAAATCCTTCGGCTTTTCATCGACTGGGCCGATAACGCGGACTCTGAAAAAACCATCGGCATTGAGGACTGCGCCAAGGTTTCTCGTGCCCTCGATGAACCACTCGATCAAGTCCCAGAGCTTCAAGCCTTATTCAGGGGAGCAGCTTACGAACTCGAAGTCTCATCGCCAGGAATTGATCGTCCGCTTCGGCGCCACCAGGACTACTCTCGATTTTCGGGCCGCAAGGTTAGAATCCATACTTTCCGCCCATTGACTGCAGATGAACTGGGGGACGAGGCTTACGCTTCTCAAAATCCTCGACAGAAAAATTTTATGGGAGAACTTCTGGGGCTGGAACTAGAGAGCATAGTGCTCAAGTCCAGTATCGGTAACGCAAGAGTGCGCATTCCTCTCTCCCTGGTGGCCAAGGCCAACCTCGACCCAGAAATCGACTTTGATAGCAGCAGGGCGCCCAAAAAAGTGGACAAGCCAGCAACAAGCAAGCCAGCAACAAGCAGGCAAGGAGTGAAATCATGAACTCAACCGAACTGACCCGCGTGATCGAATCCGTTGGTAAGGACCGCGGCATCAAAAAAGAAATCATCATCAGCGCCCTCGAACAGGCGATCCTCATGGCGGCTCAGAAAAAGTACGGACCCAACGCCATTCTTGAAGCCCATTACAACACCGACTCTGGCGAAATCGATCTGTTCTTGTTCAAAAAGGTCGTCGACTCTGAGCCAGAGATGCTCGAGGAGTCTGAAGAAATTAACCTCAACGAAGCTCGTGAGCTCGACCCGGACTGCAGCATCGGCGATGAGCTCGGCGTCAAGGTTGAGACTCCCGGATTTGGCCGCATTGATGCGCAGACCGCAAAGCAGGTCATCTTTCAAAAGGTCCGCGATGCTGAACGCGAGATCATTTACAACGAATTCATTCACCGCAAAGGCGAGGTCATCACTGGGATCGCCCGCCGCATGGAGCGTGGAAACCTGATCATCGATCTTGGCAAGACCGACGCGATCCTTCCTCGTCAGGACATTATCCCAGGCGAGATGATCAAGCCGGGCGACCGCGTTCAGGCCTATCTCTCAGATGTGGCCCACACGACCCGTGGCCCCCAAATCTACCTCTCCCGCACTTCACCCAAGTACCTCATGAAGCTTTTTGAGACTGAAGTGCCTGAGGTTCGAGACGGGATCGTCGAGATCAAACTCTGCGCTCGTGAACCCGGCGCCCGTGCCAAGATCGCAGTGATCTCTAAGGACCGGGACATTGACCCAGTCGGCGCCTGCGTCGGCATGAAAGGAGTTCGCGTTCAAAACGTGATCCAAGAGCTGCGGGGAGAAAAGATCGACATCATTCCTTGGTCGGATAACCCAGTCGTCTTCGTTCGCTCGGCCCTTTCGCCTGCTGAAATCTCATCGGTCAGACTGGATGAACGAGCCAAGGCAATGGAAATCATGGTCGAAGACGACCAGCTCTCTTTGGCCATCGGCCGCCGAGGTCAGAATGTACGCCTGGCCTCGCAACTGACCGGCTGGAAGCTCGACATCATCTCGAAGTCAAAACTCCAGCGTAGGACGTCTGATTCGATCTTCAATCTCCAGCACATTGAAGGCGTCACTGAAACTATGGCACACTCACTCTACGGCGCAGGCTTCCTGAATATGAAGCAGGTTTCTGAAGCCGGGATTGAGCAGCTTCAGCGCGTGCCCGGCTATGAGCAGGCCGAAAATGCAGAGAAACTCAAAGAACGCGCCGCTGCAGCTTACGCTCAGCATGGAGATCTGGTTGCAGCTCCTGCCGAAGCCGCAGCCGGGGCTGGATCCACAGACGCTAAGAGCAAGGCAGAAGCCATGCTCCGTGAATTGGTGCGTGAACAGGACAAGAGCTCAAACGAGTAAACCTGACGCAAACGCCCCTGAACCCATAGGTAGCAAGCATGACCGAGACGCAGAACACGACCCACGCCCAAGCAGCAACGGGAGCAGCAGGAGCAGCCTCCGAAGCCAAAAAGGAACCGACCAAGGTCTACGAACTGGCCAAAGAACTTGGCCTCGATTCTTTGACCCTGCTCGACAAGCTGCGTGACCTGAACATCAAAGTGAAGAATCACATGAGCGAGCTCTCTGATTCTGAGGTCCTTGCGACCAAAGAAGGGCTTGCTCCCAAAAAGGTTGCCCAAGACACAAAGTCCAAGGCAGTCAAGGCGCGGCGCAAATCATCGGACGAGCCCGCAGCCTCTTCTCCATCAGAAGCTCAAGCAAAGAAGCCTGCCACCAAGGCGTCTTCAGCCAAAACCGTCCGCAAGGCAGCCCCACCCATCGGCGACGCAGCTCCTACTGAAGAATCCGCAACTCCAAAAGCCGCACCAGCATCGGCAGCCGTTATTCGCCGAAGGCTCAAGGCTGATGGTGAAATCGAGATCGCAGCAAGCGGCGTCACACTGCGTGGAATGACGCCTGTTGAAAGCCCCGAGGCCGAAAGTGAATCTCAGTTCACCGAGAGTCCTTCAGAAGAGCTTGAAGCGAGCACCGGGTCCGCGGCTTCTGAGCTTGTTTATGAGGAGGCTCCACAACCGGTTGAAACAGCTCAAGCACAAGCTCAAGCACAAGCTGAAGTCCAAACTCCCGCTCAGGCCCCAGTTTTAGGCCAGGGCCAGGCTGAGCCGCCAGCCCCTGAAGTCGTCGCTCCCGTCAAGAAGAAGGCCCCGATCGTACTCACTCCTCGTCCAGTTGCCCCCCGTCGCAGCATTCTTACGATCGTGGAGGCAAAGGCTCCGCCGCCCAAGCCCATGATCAAACCTCCGGCTCCCACGCCTGGGGCTGCAAAACCCGCAGTTCCCACCAAGGATGGTTTCAGAATCATCCACATGACCAAAGAAGGCCTGGATCAGATGGCCGAAGAAGAAGCCGCCAAAAAACGAGGCGGCGGCCCACGTGAAGCCAACCTTCGACCTGAAGACGTTCGGTTTGCCGACTATCGCAAAAAAGAAATGGTCTTTCTTCCGAAGAAGAAAAGGATCCCTGTTGGAAAGCAGATCAAACAGACTCAGATCACGCAGGCAGCTGCACACAAACGCGTGGTTGAGATGCAAGATACGATTGCAATCCAGGACTTTGCTGCCCAGATGGGCGTCAAGGCGGTAGATGTCCTCCGAAAACTCATGGGCATGGGTCAGATGGCCACGATCAATCAGTCGATTGATTTTGATACGGCATCATTGATCGCTCCTGAGTTCCAACACGAAGTAAAGAACGTTGCTTTCAAAGAAGAGGCTCTGATCGAGCAAGTCACTGATACCGAAGCACAGCTCCAGAATAGACCCCCGATTGTGACCATCATGGGCCACGTCGACCACGGTAAGACATCCCTTCTGGATGCCATTCGCGAAGCCAACGTGGCCGCCGGAGAAGCCGGCGGAATCACACAGCACATCGGCGCCTATACGATTGAAAAAGACGGAAAGCTCATCACTTTCATCGACACCCCGGGCCACGAGGCATTCACCTCGATGCGTGCCCGCGGTGCCAACGTGACGGACATTGTGATCTTGGTCGTTGCCGCTGACGATGGCGTGATGCCGCAGACACGTGAAGCGCTCAGCCACGCCAAGGCTGCCGGGGTGCCCATCATTGTCGCCGTCAACAAGATCGATAAGCCTGGGGCCAACCCCGAGCGCATTAAACAGGCTCTAGCCGAACTCGACTTGCTTGCAGAGGATTGGGGCGGCCAGACGATGTTTGTCCCTGTTTCGGCCATCAAGCGCACCAACCTTGATAAGCTGCTCGAGAGCATCCTGCTTCAAGCAGAGGTACTGGACCTCAAGGCTAACCCAGAGGCTCAGGCCAGTGGCACGGTGCTCGAGGCACGGCTCGAAAAGGGCCGTGGCCCAGTGGTGAGCTTGCTCGTTCGCCGCGGAACGCTCAACATTGGCGACGCCGTAGTTGCAGGCCAGTTCTTTGGCAGGGTCAAGGCACTGATGAACCACCTCGGGGAGCAGATTCAACAAGTGCTTCCCGGAATGGCGGCAGAAGTCTTGGGCTTTGAAGGCGTGCCTTCTGCCGGAGAAAAATTCGATTCGCCCAAGACTGAATCCGATGCTCGAGATATCGTGAAGAACCGCGTCGACCAAGCGCGAGCCAAGTCGGCAGCTCCGCTTGCTGCCAAGATGAGCCTCGAAGAGCTCTTTTCGAAGGTACAGACGGGAACCACGAAAGAACTTGCGGTGATCCTCAAGGCTGACGTGTTTGGATCAGTCGAGGCGGTCAAAGACAGCCTCGTCAAGGCCTCCACCGAGAAGGTCAAGATCAAGGTCATCTTGTCAGCTACGGGCGGCATCACAGAGAGCGATGTGCTTTTGGCTTCTGCCTCAAACGCAATCATCATCGGCTTCAACGTGAGGCCCGAGACCAAGGCTCGCCAGCTTGCTGAGGCCGAGCACATTGACGTCAAGTGCTACAACATCATCTACGAGCTCATCGATGATGTGAAGAAGGCCATGGCAGGAATGCTCGATAAAAAGAAAGTCGAGAAGTTCTTGGGTCGTGCTGAAGTACGCCAGACCTTCACCGTTCCAAAGGTGGGAACCATCGCGGGTTCTGCAGTTGTGGACGGAAAGATCCTGCGTGGTGCAAACGTGCGCCTGCTCCGCGATTCGCGCGTGATCTACGAAGGCAAGATGTCTTCGCTCAAGCGTTTCAAGGACGACGCCAAAGAAGTCGCGCAGGGCTACGAGTGCGGTATCGGGCTTGAAAATTACAATGACCTCAAGCCTGGTGATCTCATCGAAGCTTACCAGATCGAGCTGATCGCTCCCGAGCTCACTTAATGCAAGCCGTACGCAGAGCGCGGCTCGAGGCCGTGATCATCGAAGAACTGGCAAAAGTAGTTCCGCGCGAGATCAAGGACCCTCGCGTGACGGGTGCTACTTTTACCTCTTGCACGGTGACCCAGGACGGAAGCCAGGCCACAGTACTAGTGACCCTACTGGGTGGACTTGCTGATCCGCAGAGTGGCCGCACGCCCAAAGAAGAGGCCGCACTACAAGCCTGCATCAAGGGACTCACTTCTGCCGCAGGGTACCTGCGCCGCCACATGGCGTCAGTCTTAAGCATTCGCCACATTCCAAATCTGACTTTTAAAGAAGACAAAGGTTTCGAGAACACCTTCCGGGTGAACGAACTCTTGAAGCAGATCTCATCCGAACCCAAAAAAGACTGAAGGCGCTCTCATGCGGGATGGCTGCCTGCTCATTCACAAGCAAGCGGGCATGACATCGTTTGATGTCGTGGCAAAGCTGCGTCGCCTGCTTTCTGCAAAAACGGGGGTCGCAAAAAAGGCGCTTCCCGCAATGGGCCACGGCGGCACCCTGGATCCGTTTGCCACTGGACTCCTGGTTGTCTGCATCGGAGAAGGCACCAAGCTTTCGCGCTACTTTCTCGGATCCACCAAGGAGTACCGAGGAGTGATCCGTTTTGGCCAAACGACGGTTTCTGGTGACTGCACGGAGCCCGCAAACGAGACCACATCAACCCTTCCCGCATCGTTGGAGGTGATCCAGCAGTCGGCCCGGTCGTTTTGCGCCTCGCCTGGCAACGACCCCTATCTTCAAATTCCGCCCATGCACTCGGCCAAAAAAGTGGGCGGACAGGTTCTGCATGAACTCGCTCGCAAGGGCATCGAGATTGAGCGCAAGCCCGTGCCCTGCCTCATCGAGGATTTTGAAATTGAAAGTTACACCCCGCCAAAGGCTACTTTTTGCGTGCGCGTAAGTGCCGGCACCTACATCCGGGTACTGGCGCAGGATCTGGCTAAACGGCTCGGCTCGCTTGCCTGCCTGGAGACGCTGGAGCGGACAGCCTCGGGACGCTTCAAGCTTGAAGATGCAATGACCCTGGCTCAGATCGAGGCGTGCACGGGCTCGTGGGACGGGCTTTCAGCTTTTGTTCCGTTTGATCGGATGCTTGATGGAAAACCTGAGCTCACCCTCGATGCCGAGCAGGTGAAACTTTTGAGAAATGGCCGCGTGGATTATATTTCGGAGCTCAAGGCCAGGCTTAGACGGGATTTTGGGGAGCTGGGGCATGTGGTGATCCGCCACGGCGATGGTCGAATAGTCGCAGTTTTTTCGAGTGAGCCTGGGGTGTCGGGATTCAAGCTCGATCGGGTTTTTGGTTCATACGCATGAGGCACCAGAGAGCCAACTCAGTAGTAGAGGTCACCAAAACCAAGCCCAAGATCAGAACAGACGAGAATCCGGTAAACTCAGGCCTTCCTTGAAGCGCAAAAAGACTGTGGATCAGCACCGTGACCAAACCGGTTGCAGGAATAAAGAATCGCCAAAAAACGTGCTCCACAGACCGGATCGCGTTTTGAATCAAAGCGCTCAACAAAAAGCCCACCGCCACGAAGTTAAAGAGTAAGAAAAAATCAATTCCACCAGGCACACCAAACAACCGCCATTCTTCTTGATAGCCTGCGTCCACCTGATGGGTCGTCAAAAGCGCCACCGTAGCACCTGAAAGTAAAATTCGGACCTGACTCATCTGCTTATTCATTTGTCCTTCCAATGTCCTTCCAATGTCCTTCCCATGCCCTTCTCGTTCAGGCCCCCAACACAAACCGCTTGAGCCCGAGTTTTCCTGCCCACTCGCCGTCCATTCTCACGCGGTAGAACATGCCCTTTTCGACCTCGCGCGACACCTCCACACTCCCGTGAGCATGAATCATGGCGTGCATGCGACTCTCCGCAAAAGGCACCAGGAGCTCGTAGACCTCAAGATTCTGCCTAAAATGTGAGAGCACGCGATCCCGAAGCCTGCGTACATCTTCACGTGAAAGAGCTGAAATGCGTTCGGCACCGGGAAAAATCACGCGGGCCTGGATTCGAGCGGCGCCGTCCCCAAGCTGATCCATTTTATTGAGCACCACGATGCGCGGAGTAGCCCCGACGCCCAGCTCCTCGAGCACTTTTTCAGTGACCTGCATTTGCTCACGGGCAAGCGGCGAACTCCCATCCACGACATGCAAGAGCAAGTCGGCTTGATGCAATTCCTCAAGAGTGGAGCGAAACGACGCCACGAGTCCCGGCGGAAGCCTACTAATAAATCCCACCGTATCGATCGCCACCACCGGCGGGTGGCAGTCCGGATCAAGGGCCCGCACTGAGGCGTCCAGGGTGGCAAAGAGCTTATCCTCAGCAAGCACCCGGCTCTCGGTGAGCGCATTGAGAAGGGTTGACTTGCCCGCATTGGTATAGCCCACGAGCGCCACCTTGAGCACGTCCCTGCGGCCCGAGCGCTGAACTTGACGCTCTTTCTCGATCTCGGTGAGCCTGCCGCGCAAAATCGACATGCGATTCTTGACCAGTCTGCGGTCCACTTCGATCTGCTTTTCGCCCATGCCCTTGTTGCCGATTCCGCCCCGCTGGCGCTCAAAGTGTGTCCAAAAATGCATGAGCCTGGGCAGCAGGTATTGGAGCTTGGCAAGCTCGACCTGGGTCTTGGACTCCTTGGTGCGGGCGTGACGTGAAAAAATCTCGATAATCACGCCCTGCCGATCGAGCACGGGCTTTCCGATGGCCTCTTCAAGGTTCTTGAGTTGGTTGGGAGAAAGATCCACGTCGACGATCACGGCATGGGCACCACGCGCCTCAAGCTGTACCTTCACTTCTTCGATTTTTCCTTTTCCGAGGTAAGTTCCGGGGTGAATCGAACGCGTGTGAACGATCAACCGGGCCACCGGATCCACTCCCAGCGTACCCAAAAGCCTGGCGAGCTCGTCGAGCGACTCGTCGTCGATTCCAACCGAGAGCACTTGGAGTCGCTGACCTCCCGGCGCAATCGGCAACAGGCTTTGAGTATTTTCGAGCATGGAGACCACCCTAACTCTGCAGGATGGCCGGTGACAAGCAGCCCGGGCGGCATCTATAGTGAAGGGCACCATGGTCCAGATTGATGCCGTCGTAAACCTGAATGGAGAATTGCTGCCCGCATCTCAAGCAAAGGTCTCGGTCTTTGACCGAAGTTACTTGTATGGCGACAGCCTTTATGAGGTCGTTCGCAGCTACGAGGGTCGGTTCATTCACTCGCAGATGCAGGCCCACATGGATCGCCTCTGGCAATCAGCCAGACTCTGCAATCTGGGAATTGCCCAAACTCAAGAAGAGCTCATTCAAGAATGCGAGCGCACTCTAAAGCACTTCAAACAGCAGCCCTATGCTACCAAAGACGTCTACTGCCGACTCATTTTATCTCGAGGAGTGGGCCGCATCGGCTTTTCAAAAAAGGCCCTACTCACCCCATCGCTCTACACTATCCTCGTGCAGCCTGTAGAAAACCCAAGTGCCGACCAGCTCCGTCGTGGACTGAAACTTGCCATCGTCCAGCGCTTTAGAAACCACCCCAACGCCCTGGACCCCGCAATGAAATCTGGAAACTACCTCAACAACCTGCTTGCCTACCTTGAAGCCGCAGAACAGGGATTTGACGACGCCCTGCTCTGCGATTTTGAGGGATTCGTGACCGAGGGAACCACCTTCAATATTTTCTACATCAGGCGCGGGATTTTGTGCACGCCGCCGCTCCCAGTAGGAATCCTCGATGGAATCACCCGCAGAAAAGTGATTGAGATTGCGCGCGAACTCAGAATCGAAACGCGTGAGAGCTACTTTTTGCGCGAACGCCTTTACGAGGCAGACGAGGTGTTTGCCACTGGAACCGTGAAAGAAGTGATGGCCGTCACTCAGGTGGACTCCCAAAAAATCGGGTCGGGGCATCCTGGCCCGATCACTCAAAAAATCCGGAGCGCTTTTGATGCTGCCATCCAAGAGGAGCTTGGGACCCGCGCATGAAGAATCCCCAGCTCCTGCAAAAGTCCATGCTTCAGGCCGCCCTCGCTGCCGGAAAAGTACTCACGCGCTATTTTGAAAAGACATTTGAAGTCAGAGAAAAAGACCAGGCGGGATTGGTCACCAATGCCGATCTTGAAGCAGAAGCCGCAGTGATCCGCATCCTACGAAAGGCTCGCCCTGACTTTGGCTTTCTGGCAGAAGAATCGGGCCAGGTTCAGGCGGCTCGTGCAGGTGCATCCGATGGACGCTGGATTATCGACCCACTCGACGGGACCACAAACTTTGTGCATGGATTTCCGATGTTCTGCGTTTCAATTGCCGCCGAATGGCAGGGGCAAATCGTAGCTGGAGTGATCCACCACCCTATCCTAAAAGAATCCACTTGGGCTTCTCTCGGAAAGGGGGCGTGGGTGTTGCGCGGAGGGTCTCGAAAACGCGTCACTGTATCAAAAACCCAAAGACTCAAAAACTCTCTGCTCACCACAGGATTCACCTACCGAAAACGTGAACTTCATCTCGAAATGGGGCCCTTTGAAAGACTGAGTGGAATTGCCCGAGCGATTCGCAGACCCGGAAGCGCTGCCCTTGATTTAGCTTTTACGGCGCGTGGAGTTTTTGACGGTTTTTGGGAGCGCAATCTCTCTCCCTGGGATGTAGCTGCCGGAATTCTATTGATTCAAGAAGCCGGCGGAAAAGTGACGGACTTTTCTGGGAATCCGTTTCAGATTGAGGGCAGTGAAATTCTGGCGACCAACGGCCTGATCCACGAAGACATTCAAAACACCCTGCAGCCACAGTCATGCCCGATTTGACACGCTAGCAGGCGCTCCCTACACTAATGAGAAGATGACTTCTTGGGTGCATCTCTTTTCAAAGTTTTCCTCTGAAGCGCTTCTTTTTGAAGCGTTGGCTCTTTGCCTAGGAATTGCCTCTTATTCGGCTTGGGTGATCTTAAAAAAACGCCGTGAGATTAGCCTAGAAGATCAAATTCCCGGAAGCGTGGTCAAAGTCTATTTGACCGAGCTCCTCACGGAGGCAGAACAAATCCGGACGCAGCTCCATGGGCTCCTGAAGGTCTCCGGCGGCACTTTACCCGCTGGAATGCAGGCCTCTTCTCCCGAATCAAGCGCTGCTCTTTTAGCTACGCTTCAGTCCCAGCGTTCTTTGATGGCTGGGGGAGCCGGTGGAGCAGATCCTGCCACGCTCGAAAAAGTTCTGTCGATGGAGGGCAAGATGCGCGAGCAGGCGCAGGCCATGGAGCTTTTGATTGCGGAAAAAAGCCGCATTGAAAAAGAGCTCATCCTTGCCAAAGCAGGCGGATCCAAGACTGCAGGCTCCGGAGACTCGATCTCAGGCTCAGACGATCTCGTAAATAAGATCCAAAGCCTTGAGGCCAAGCTGGCAGAGTACAGCGTCATCGAAGACGACTTAGCCAACCTCAAACGCCTTCAACAAGAAAACGCTTACCTGAGAAGCCAACTGGCTCAGGGAGCCAACGCCGGCGCAGCGCCAACAGCAGGAGCAGGAGCGCCTGCTCCTCAGACTGCCGCAGCAGCCCCGGCCCCAGCTCCGGCAGCAGAAGCGACACAGACAGCTCCGGCTCCGGCCCCTGCTCCGGCGGCAGCAGCGACACAGACAGCCCCAGCTCCGGCTCCGGCTGCTGCAGCGGCCGCTCAAACTCCACCTCCCGCCGCTGAGGCAGCAGCTCCGGCAGCAGCAGCGCAGGCTTCGCCAGGCCAAGATTCACTTGATCAACTTGCCAAGCAAGTCGATCAAAGCCTGGCGGCAGCTACACCTGCCAGCACCGCAAGTCCCTCGAGCAAACCGAGCTCAGACGGGATCAGCGACGACAAGAAGAGCGAGTCTGACCTACTCGCTGAGTTTGAGAAGATGATTAATGGGTAGTTTTGTGAGGACCTCAAGGCCGGGCCCTCGACCCAGCACTCACCTGAATCGATTTTATGCGGTTTTTGCGATCTTTGCGCCTCTCAGCTTCTCGATCAGCGCCTTTGCCTCTCTGCCCGGCGACCCTTTAAAACAAATCCACTCTCTGAATGTTCACTCCGGCGGTAGCCCTAAATCCAACGCAACATTCGACTCCCTCATCAAGCTCTGGAAAGGTACCCCCTCCCAAGAGCGCTCAGCCCGGCTGGAGCAAATCGCGCTAGACTCTTCGCATTCAGAACGCACTCGCTACATCGCTCTCATGGGAGCCTGGGCTTCCAAACCTCGCGGACAACCCCTCTCCCTGAAAACATTAAAGACCCTCCAGTCAGACGCCAGCTGGGTTTTGCGCATCGGAGTTCTCAAATCCCTGAATCAACTGAAGCCAGACCAAGCCCGTTCGCCCGAGGTCCAGTCCATTGCCCTCGGGCTACTCAAAGACAAGGCACTCGTTGTGAGAACCGAGGCAGTGGAGACTGTCTTGAAACTCAACCCCCCAGGAGCCTCTGAAGCGTTACTGGCTGCAGCTCTTGATCCCGGAAACTACGCTGGAGGAAAAGGGCTCTGGGTCCCACAGCGAGCACTCAGAGCTCTTCAGCTCCTGAATAAAGAAAGACCCAATCCAAAGCTCACTCAAAAGCTCCAATCTCTCGTTTTACAGAAAAAACTGAACTGACCCCCAGCTCCTATGAGCAGTTGGGTTAGTTCAGTTCAGGGACCTGGCTCTCGATCTGTTTCTCAATCTTTTCTTTCTCAATCTGCGCCAGCCGGGTCCTGATCGTGACCAAGCGCTCGAGTCGATACAGCAACGTCCGCTCCTCGATCCCGTCCGTTTCAACAGGCCGCCATCCTTCCAGCACGTCCTGCTGGACCATTTGCTCTCGCTGCACTGTGAGCTTAATGGACTTCACCCCGGCAAAATAGCCTTCATCCATATTAATCCGAAATCTAAACTGCGCTTTCAGATAAATCTGGGAGCCCCCAAACGAGTCCACCAAGTTGCGCTCACTGGTGTTGTCTGTCCAACGCGTCTGAACAAAGCCGGCTTCACGATCACTGACATCTAATCGATAAGACTTCAGAGCTTCGAGCATGGCCTGCCAGACTGTGGTGGAGTCAGACAAAAACACCTTCGAAAAAGTCTGATCCAGGGTCGCTCCCACGCTTCGACGATAAGCCGTCATGCAGCCCGCGAGGCTCATCAAAAGAAAAACCAGCAAAGCCCTTCTCAATTTTAGCCCAAAAGAACCCACACCTTGAGTTTACCCTGAAGTTTATGCGAAACCCAAGATCACCATGATTGACTCAGAAAAAAAACCCGCCCCCCCTGCATCTGCAATGCAGTTCTTTAACCGGGCGCTTCAACTTTCAGCTCACGAATTAACCCGAGCTTCTGAACGTTTTCAAAAATGCCCGGACCCCGTCCTTTCCGCCCTGGCACTGCTTCAAGCTACGTTAGATCGAGGCGGAAAAATCGTCCTCACAGGTCTCGGAAAATCCGGAAAAATCGCCCAAAAAATATCCGCTACTTTGGCAAGCACAGGGAGCGCTTCGATCTATCTGCACCCCACTGAAGCCTTGCACGGTGACATGGGCGGGGTATCCTCACTCGATGCGGTCATTGCGTTAAGCCATACAGGAAACACAGAAGAAATTCTGAAACTAGGCACTGTTTTCAAGAGTCTTCGAATTCCAGTCATCGGGATCGGCGGCAACCCTCAGTCTCAACTCTCCCGACTTTGTGAACACTGGCTCGACGCCACGGTTGAACAAGAAGCCTGTCCGCATAACTTGGCTCCCACCACGAGCACCACGCTTGCTCTAGCTATAGGCGATGCCATAGCGGTTGCGCTCATGGAACTCAGGGGCTTTGATGCTGCCTCTTTTGCACGAAACCACCCTGGAGGATCTCTGGGCAAAAGGCTTCACCTCAGAGTCAGTGACATTCTCCACAAGCCCCAACACATTGCACTTCTTCCTGCCTCTGCAACGATGGAGCAAGTCATCGAAGCGTCGAGTCGCCATAATCTTGGCGCTGTACTGATCACCGACTCTTTGCAAAAACTGCTGGGCATCATTACGGATGGAGACATTCGAAGAGCGCTGAAGCACAAAGACCGGTTTTTCAACTTAAGAGCACAAGACGTCATGACGCAGAATCCTGTCACCATTGATGCGGATGCGCTTGCCTACGACGCTCTCGAAAAAATGGAAAAGCGTCCTAGTCAGATCAAAGAACTTCCAGTCGTTGATTCGGACCAGCGCGTTGTGGGCTTGGTCCGCATCCATGACCTGGTCAAGTTCTTCTGAAATTTCGATTGCTTCGACATAGCAGACTGCCTTACGCTCGTGTGAAAAGTTCAACTACAGGAGAGAACTCATTCATGAATCCGGGTAAAAAATACCTTTCGTACACTTTGGCTACGACAGCCCTGACGATCATTTCGTTTGCGGTGATTGCAGCCTGCTCAGATCGTCAAGCCAAAGCCAAGCCAAACATCGTGACCAAGACCGCCAGCAAGCCCGGTGTCGTCGCAAAAATTGGTGGAGAAGAAATCACCGAAGAAGCCCTGATCGGTGACGACAAGATGGACTTTTTTGAACTGAAGAAGCGCGAATATGAGCTCCGGATGGATCGCGTAAATCGCCTAATCACTGAAAAGCTCATCGGAGCAGAAGCCAAAAAGGCAAACCTATCGCTCGAAGATTTCATCAATAAAAATGTGGTGAAGGGCGAAGTGAAAATTAGCGACGCAGAGGTCAAGAAGTTCGTTGCCGAAAAGAAAATCCCCGAGTCTCAGGTCAACGACCAAATTAAGGACCGGATTAAGCAGTTCATGGCCAATGAGAAGCGCCAGAACCTGGTTCAAGCGTATATTGCCCGGTTGACCAAATCGAGTCCGGTTGAAGTCTACTTTGAAAAACCAAAAATGGATGTCAAAGTTGAGATCGGCAACTCACCTATTCTCGGCAGCAAGTCCGCCAAGGTGCAGATCGTAGAGTTTTCGGACTTTCAATGCCCCTTCTGCTCACGCGCAGCAGACACAGTTCATCAGCTTCAGAAAAAGTACGGCAACAAAGTAGCCATCGCGTTTAAGCACTTCCCGCTCCCCATGCACAAAGATGCAAAGCCCGCTTCTGAAGCGTCCATGTGCATCAACGAGCAGAGCACGGATAAGTTCTGGAAGTACCACGACCTGCTCTTCAAGGCGCAGGACAAGATGGACACCGCTTCACTCGAAAAAATGGCTAAGGATGTAGGAGCAGACGTTGCAAAGTTTAAAGCTTGCTTTGAAAGCAAGAAGTACGCAAAAGCCGTCGAAGCCGACATGCAGTATGGAGAAAAAGTGGGAGTCCGCTCTACCCCCACGTTCTTCGTCAATGGCCAGATCATCAACGGCGCAGTCCCGCTGGAACAGTTTGCCGAAGTGATCGACGAAGAGTTAGGCAACTAATCACTCGTCAAAAAGTAGGAACAAAGAAGGCACCCGGAGCGATCTCCGGGTGCCTTTTCTTTCATCCACTGAACTCGTCCCAAACCCCGAATACTCTCCCGCCTTACGGGACAGCCTGTGTCGGGTCAGCCTGCCTTAATGAGCGAGCAAACCTTCATGGCCTTTGCTTCTTCGGCCTCCGTGATTCCAAATTTCTTAAGCACGACGTCTGCTGCTTCTTGAATGCCCAGTCCCGTTTCAGCCTGAACCATCGTCAATTCTGTATAGAAATTACGAAGCCCAACGAGACTTGGCTCTGGCCAGGTATTAATGATTTGAGCCGCAGCCTTAGGGTCAATATCACCACCCACAGACACCAACATCGACTGGATCGTGTCTACGAGCGCCCCTAGCTCTGAGGACTGACCTCTCCATTTCTCAGCCTGAATCGCCATCACAAACTGCTTGGCACGTTCAGGCTCGATCATCCCCCGATTGACCAAAATGTCGATGTGCTGAATCAAACCAATCACCTTATTTCGAGATTCCCGGCTGTTACCGGCTACCTCAATCAGACGATCACGAATGATCTTGCGATTTTGAAACGAAACCTGAGCATTGAACTGAACCTCTGGCCTTGGCGCATCGGCTGATTTGATTCTTTGAAGAGCAAAATCAAGCAGATACCTAGCATCCGCTTCTGTCAGTTCACTCACTTCTTTTTTGAGGACCTTTAATAGCTGATCGTTTTGACGAATTTCATCAGGCCGGAGCGTGACAAGCCCTTTCTTAATCTGAATGGCCATCGCTTTGGCTTCGCGACCCGACTCTTTCCCTAAAAGGGCCGTCAGCCACTCTAACCCCTGATCCGTAGCAGCGGCTAAGAGCCTCCGGAGAACCGTGGGATCACTTGCGGGCGAACGCCCCGCCGCTCTCTGCTGGCCAGAAGCCAAGCCCTCTGAAGCTGGGTGCTGCCCCACGGTCGAGCAGGCCGAAGCACCTACCAGAACCGCCACGAGTACCGCACCCTTGTGAGCCCTATTCAGCATACGCATTTGAAGCACTCCCTCTTGGCCTGCAAGGCCGGCAGAAAATTCCGCCCGATGGCCTGTTTGGGGCAGATTTTGCCCCTCACCCTTCCCCTAACTTGTCGACAGATTCTAGCCAAAACTGAAGTAGGTTCAAACTTCGTTGAAAGTTCCCTAAAAAAATCCCAGGCTTCTGCCCCCAACCAAAAAAAGAGAGCCAATCCAGAGGGTCCTAGGCCCCCTGGAACGCTCTTTGCTCTACCTCTGGCGGGGAACCCTAGGCATGGCCAACGTAACAGGCACGACTTCGAACATGACTGCAACCGCGAGCAACTACCTGAAAGAGCTGCAAGAACAGCTCGAAGAGGAGGTCAAAGAGGCTCGTCAAAAAGCTGCCAAAGAAAAGAACCGGCTTGAAAAGAACCATGCCGAGCAGTCCCAGCGCCTTGAAAAACGTTTCAAAGGCAGCACCGACGACCTCAGAAAAGAGTACGAAGCAGCAGCCACCCGAGAAAAAGAAAACTCTCGGGCGGAGCTCGCTCGACTGAAGAGTGAAGTCTACGCCCCCGTCCGAAAAGCAGTCCTCTCCGAGCACGAGGCCAAGGCGGCAGCCACCGAGACGATCCGCCAAGCTGAGGAGCAAAATCGTGAAATCTCCAGCCGCAAAGACGCAGAGGTGGACAACCGAACAAAACGCGCTCACGAAGCAGCCATCGAGCGAAGTTTAAAGGATGCGGCCGCACTCCGTAACTCGCATGAGCGAGAGGTCAGCAACCTTTCAAAAGAGCTCACCTACGCCAAGAACGAATACGAACGAGACCTGGCAGCGCAACGAGAATATCAAGAACGCTACTCCCAACACCGCGAAGCAGTCGGGCAAGAAGCGCTTCAAGAAATGGCTGAGAATAACGCAAAAAAATTGAGGCAAACCCACTCAGAGAATAATGATCGTGAAAAAGCGCTGATTGAAAACTTCTCCAAAGAAAAAGCAAACCTCAATAGAGCAAGAAAAGAAGAGAAAGAGCACTTCACTCTCCAGCAAGAGCAGCTCCACCAGCAGCGCAATCAGCAATTCTTAAAGACAGAAACCGACCGCTCTGAGGCTTTTCTCAATGCCATGAAGCGCCAGAGCGCCGACTCTGAAACCGAGATCGATGACCTAAAGTCCTCCCTGCAGTCCCTGAAGACTTCAGGGGATCTCCGGTCTTTTAGTCCCGAGGCCGAACGAAACATCCGAGAACAACTGCTCAACGAATACACCGAGCAATCCAAGACTCGAGAAAACGCTCTCGATGCCAAGAATCAGGAACTTCTCCAGAGACATAAAGCTAAGTACTCTGAACTGAGAGTGGACTCCGAGCGCGACAAGACCCGCCTCAAACAGGACCTTGCAGTTGCTGAAACACGAGGAAAGCTTGCCCTCTCTCGCCAAGCCATCGAGTCAGAGTTTGAGCGCGACATCATTCTGGATGTGAAAGACAGCCAGTACCAGCGCATGGCTCAGAACCTCGAGAGACACTACAAGCAAGAGCTTGAAAACCAGCGACGCAACTTCGAAGACCGCATGGAGTCAATGACCAAAGAGGCTCAGATAAAGACGGACGAACTTCGTCAAGAAGCAGATTTTCAGCTCAAACTGGAGCGCAGAGCTTCCGCCGCACGCCAAAATGAGCTAATCCGAGACTACGAAGGACGACTCTCGGACCAGCGTCAAGAGTTTGCCGAAGAGCTGCGGGCGGCAAAAGTGGCCACAGATAAAACCATTCTCAACCTGGACCAAAAACACCGGCAAGAGATGGATCAAGTCACTAGCCAACACGAACGCAGGCTTGCCGGACTTGAACAGCAGACGCAGGAGCGGGAGCGACTTTCGGCTAAAAACCACCAGGAGCAGCTGGAAAAGCTGAAGCGCGCCCATGCCCTCGTCCTCGCCAAGAAAGGTTAAGATCGTCTGCACATTGGGCCCCTCCTCTTCGACTTTCGAGAGGCTCACGCAATTGATCACTGCCGGCATGGACGTGGCCAGGCTCAACTTTAGCCATGGCTCCCATGACTTCCATCGTGAGCTGGTTCAAAACATCCGCAAGGCCGCCGCTGCGGCCAGAAAAACAGTCGCCATTCTTCAAGATCTCCAAGGGCCCAAGATCCGCCTAGGAAAACTCGCTGCAGGCGGCGTGACCCTGACTCAAGGGCAGAAAGTGTGCTTACACCCAGAGGGCGCCCAGCCCCAATCCCTTCAGGCGGGAGAAACCCCACTCCCCATCATGAAAGAGATCGCTGCTGCTGTTGCCAAAGACGTCAGACCCGGAGCTCGAATCCTCTTTGATGACGGCAAAGTGGCCACTCAGGCGCTGAGCGTTGCGGGGGCGGAGATCCATGTAGTGGTCGAAGTAGGCGGAAAGCTCACTAGCAATAAGGGCATGAACCTTCCTGGAACGCCGCTTTCGATTCCCTGCCTCACTGAAAAAGACCGCCAAGACCTAAAATTAGGGGTCGAACTCAAAGTGGATGCGATCGCGCTTTCGTTTGTGCGGTCTGCGGCCGACATTGAAGAACTCAAAGACATTCTGCGCAGTCTCACCTCAGAGCCCCCCATGGTGGTGGCCAAAATTGAGCGTGAAGAGGCCGTAGCGCAAATGGACTCGATCGTCGAAGTGACCGATGGCCTTTTGATTGCACGCGGGGACATGGCCGTCGAAGTGGGAGCTCAGAGAGTTCCCCCCATCCAGAAACAACTCATTAAAATTTGTAATGAGCTTGGGGTGCCCGTGATCACTGCCACTCAGATGCTTGAGAGCATGATGGCAAGCCCCACGCCCACTCGTGCAGAAGCAAGCGATGTCGCAAACGCAGTTTTTGATGGCACAGATTGCGTGATGCTTTCGGGAGAAACTGCTTCAGGGGAATACCCGATTGAGGCAGTGCAAACCATGGCCCGGATCATTGAGGAGACTGAAAAAAATCGTGAGTTTTTCACTCCGCGTGAAATCCTTCCACTTCCGGGTTCGACCGTAGAATCGATCGAATTCAGCGCTTCGCGCGTGGCCAACCACGTAGGCGCGGTGGCCATCGCCTGCCTCACCCACTCCGGCATGGCAGCCCGCACTCTGGCCAAGTTTAGACCCTTCAAGCCCATTGTCGCCATTATGGACAATGAGCGCCAGCTTCGTAGGCTTTCGTTTGTGTGGGGAGTGCACGGAGTGATCATTCCAAAGATCGTGGCGACAGATGACCTTTTTTCAATGGTTGAAACGACTCTCCTCCAGCATGGTCTTGCCGAACCGGATGACTTCGTCGTGGTCACTGCGGGAGTTCCGACGCTGCGACGCGGAACGACCAACATGATCAAGGTCCATAAGATCGGCAGATAGTCTTGAGTACGGCAGGCGCTGAAACTACCCCGCTCATGAAGCAGTACTGGGAGCTCAAATCGAGCGTGCCCGATGCGCTGCTGCTTTTTAGAATGGGTGATTTTTATGAGCTCTTTGGGGATGACGCGGTCGAGGCATCCAAGATCCTCGAGATCACTCTCACCACCCGAGACAAAACCAAGGCCAACCCCATTGCCATGGCAGGCGTGCCGCACCATTCAATCCACGGGTACATGCAGAGGCTACTTAAAGCCGGAAAAAAAGTGGCCATTGGCGAGCAAATGGAAGACCCGGCCTTGGCAAAAGGAATCGTCAGGCGCGAGATCACGCGAGTCTTCTCGCCCGGCGTGCAGTTTGACCTCGAAGCCGGGGATGCCGCCTGGCTTGCCACTGCGACTTCAACCCAATCATCCCCAGGGTCAGCCAGCTCCCTCTGGACCCTAGCGTGTCTGGACGTCTCGACGGGCCAGTGTTTTTTTCAGTCTGGACTTTCAGAGGCTGCACTCCTCGAAGAAATTCGTCGCAACCCCATCCGGCAGTTGCTGCGTGTAGGAGGACAGCTCCCGATCCAAGCGCCCTCGTTTCTTCGCCCGGGAGCGCTGGTGGAGGACTTAAGCGAACATGCTCTCAGCCCTTCGGCTGCAGGTGAGCTTTTGTGCCGCCATTACGGACTCCAGAGCTTAAACGCATTCATTCCAAATCCTGAGGCGATACTGGCCCTGGGATTGCTCGTTCATTACGCCGCGCGATCACAGCGAGTCGAAAAGCTGGCTCATTTGCAACTCCCCCTTCCGCTGCATCAAGCGCAAGGTCTCAGCTTTGGCCCCCAGACTGCCGATCACTTGGATCTTTTTCCTGCTCCTGACGGCAGGCCCAACTTACTTTCAGCCATCCAAGACACGCGTTCGGCTGCTGGGGCCAGAAAACTCCGACGCTGGCTGACAGAACCACTCACGCGGCCGGCTGAGATTGCAATCCGGCAGCAGTCCGTGCGTTTTCTGGCTTCTGCATCTCCGGGACTGCTTGAACGTCTTCAAAAGCTTCAGTCTGAAATCTATGACTGCGAGCGCATTTTGGGCCGCGCGCACACTGGACTTGCACATCCTCGCGACACCCGCGCCTTAGGGGTTTCTCTTGGTCAAGTGGGCCTCTTGCTGGATGCGCTCCCAAAAGACTCCGAGCTCCCAGAGAGGCTGCAAACCCTCAAACAGGAACTGACCGCGCTCCACACTCGGCTCCAACCACTCACCTCACGGATTCTTTCGACTCAAAAAGCAGAAGCCCCTCTCCTCTCGCGTGATGGCGGGATTTTCGAAAAAGGAACCGACCCCGAGCTCGATCGGCTCATCGACCTCAACGAGCGGGGCACAGAATGGCTCGTGAGCCTCGAGAGCCGGGAGCGAGAAGCAACCGGGATTGCCTCGCTCAAGGTCAAGTACAACCGGGTCTTTGGTTACTTCATCGAGATCACGCAAGCTCATCTCAAAAATGCCCCCGCCCACTACCAGCGCAAGCAAACCACAGTGGGAGCTGAGCGCTTTTTCACAGACGAGCTCAAAAAGTTTGAAGAAGAGGCCGTCACCGCGCAGGCGCGCCAGAAAGCGCTCGAAGAAAAATTGTTCGGCGAACTACTCGCCGCGATTCGCGAACTGACCGCACCCATCACTGAAACCGCGCACTTGCTGGCGGAGCTCGATGCGCTGGCTTCAATTGCGCTACTTGCATCGCGCCCGGGCTGGATGTTTCCAGTGGTCGATGATTCGCTTGAGCTTGAGATCCGTGCTGGGCGCCACCCACTCG
>JBKCVM010000014.1:0-3056 GCA_046317855.1 Oligoflexia bacterium | reverse complement strand
GGGCTACAACTCAAACGTGATTTGGACTTGGTCGCCCAACGAAACGTCGTCGCTTCGCGCTGATCAGCTGATCTTGAGCGCTTATCAGAGAACGTCACAGTCACAAAAAAATGCTCCCCCCCTCACCCGCAGCCAGCTGCAGCGGCTGATCGAAGAGGGCCGCGTCACGGTCGATGGCAAACCGATCTCGGCTTCAAGCAAAATCGCTGCGGGATCAGTAGTCAGACTCGAAATTCCGGCCCCTCGCCCGCTTGAGCTCGTGCCAGAAGACAGGCCCGTTGCCGTGCTCTTTGAAGACGAGCACTTAGTGGTCGTGAATAAACCCCAGGGACTCACTGTCCATCCCTCCGAAACCCAGACCCAAGGAACGCTCGTGCACGCCCTGCTGCACCAGATCCGAAACTTAAGCGGAATCGGAGGCGTTCTGCGTCCCGGAATCGTGCACCGATTGGACAAAAACACGAGCGGTGCCATGGTCGTCTCGAAGTCCGATGCCGCCCACCAGCGGCTGGTCGAAATCTTTGCAGCACACGACATCGAGCGGCGCTACTGGGCGCTCTGCTACGGGCGATTCAGCCTGCCTGCACGCATTGAAACCACGATCGGACGAAACCCCACCGACCGAAAAAAAATGGCCGCAAACGTGCCGGGAGGCCGGCGCGCGGTCACTCATACTCGTGAACTCGCTCATTATGGCGCGCATGCCTGCTGGGTCGAGGCCCGGCTCGAAACGGGCCGCACCCACCAAGTGCGCGTGCACCTCACGGCTCATCAAAATTCGATCATCGGCGACCCAGTTTACGGCACTCCCACTTCAAAAAACCACAAGTGGCTGGCGCTCCCTGACGCAGCCCGCGCCTGCGCGCAAAAGCTCCCTGGCCAGGCTCTTCATGCGCGCGTGCTGGGCTTTGAGCACCCCATCACCGGACAAAAACGTTACTTCGAGGCCGAGCCACCGGCCCTGTTTACGGAACTTCAGGCGGCGCTCGACCCCAGCGCAGGAGGCCGACCCTGAACCCGCTTTTCACGGGCTCAAGCCCACTTCTTTCCAGCATCCCCGGCATCGACCACGGCTTTGGCAGCCTCGCCGAGCCCGTGCCGGCGCGGCTCAAGGCCCTTTGGGATCAGAAAAAGCCGCAGTGGAAGCAAGTCCACGGCACAGCAATCGCCCGCGCCTCGAAGGCGGGCGAGGCCTGCGGCGAAGTCGACGCGCTTTGGACCTCAGGCCCCGGCGGCTGGGTGGGCTCGGTCACCGCCGACTGCGTGCCCGTGCTCATGGCGGCTCGCGATGGGAGCGCCGTGGCTGCGATCCACGCGGGCTGGCGCGGAACGCTTGCACGCATCATTGAGCACGCGTGGCAGGAACTCTCAGGCCAGGGCTTTGATCCGCGGGGCTGGGTGGCTGCGATCGGTCCCAGCATCCGCTCGTGTTGTTTTGAAGTGGGCGAGGACGTGCAGCAAAAGTTCGTTTCCGAGTTTGCCGAGTTTTCGAAAGCCAGCCTCAACCCCCGCCACCGACATCTGGATCTTCAATGGCTCAACGCCCAGGTGCTGCTTCGAATCGGAGTCGCAGAAGTCGACATCCTTCCGTTCTGCACGCGTTGCGCAAAGGATGAATCAGGCCAGCCGCTGTTTCACAGCTTTCGGCGCGAAGGCGGAGGAACAAGGCAGATTTCAGTGATTGGCATAAACTGACCTCCCCCACGATGGTCCAACCCCTTATGAAATTAGTTATGGCTTATACATAACAAATGAGCTTGGCTCCTCATAATCTGAGGCTGGTCCTAGGTGAGCTGGACCTGGCACTGGGTGAAAAGAACGAACAACGCACTCTTGTTGTTTGTGGAGGTGATTTCCCGCACGACCAGGGACATCGACGTGATCACGCCAGAGCTCGATCCATTGCTTCAGAACCTCGCCAACGAGATCGGAAAACGCTACGGGCTTGCATCAGGATGGCTGAACAATGGCCCTGCTTCTCTCGTTAGAGAGCTTCAGCCTGGCTGGAGAGATCGAACAACCCCAATCTATCAGGGTGAATTCCTGGTTTTGGAATCTTTGGGAAGAAGCGATCTTTTAGCTTCGAAGCTCTTTGCCCTCTGCGACCGAGACGAACAAGATCTCGAAGATATTCTCGAAATGAAGGCTTCCTGGCCTGAAATCGAGGGCTGGAAAACTTGGCTCTTGGAGCGCGATGGTTCCATATATTGGCCCGAACGGGTTCGATCTCGCCTGGCAACCCTAAAGAGGAAAATCGGCCATGAATAACTCCCCCACATTTGAACAGCTCAAGCCGGATCTGATCTCGATGGGTTTTGCCTTTTACGGGGAATCGTCCCCGGATGCTGCGGATCCAGAGCGGACGATTCTTCGAATTGTTCAACTCGCGGAAAGGGAGCGAAAGACGTTTCTCATGCTGCTTGCCTGGCTGGAAAAAGTCAGGGAGCTTGTCCACGTTGAACGTCTTAAAACCTTGAGTCGAGAATTAGATCCCACTTTCATGCCTGTGCTCGGTGCAGTTGCACTGAAGCAGTTTAGAGCGGGTGATCGACGTTTTTCCAGCATCGTGACCCTGGCACATCAGACATCAGATGGCAGGTCGAGCGATCTGGCGTTTGAAGCGGATCCCTATTCTACTTCCAAGCGCGGCCTGGACCAGGAGTTCTTGGAGTTCGGCATCCGTACTCCCCTGATCGCCCCATCCGACGAAAAGAAAATCCTGACCTGGGATGGAATCCTGCACAAGAACGCCTGGCTACGGATGCGCGCGCTCATGGGCGCTAACTTTCGTGCTGACATGGCCTATGTCACGACCGCCAAGCGCGCCAAGAATCCTTATCAAGCTGCAAAACTGCTGAGTTGCAACATGGAGACGGCTTGGCGACTCTGGAGAACCCTCGAACAAGCCCCGGATCTTGCAAAGCTTGCTGGGTAGGCGCGGATTGATTTGCTCCATTTGAGCAAAGTGGATCCGTACCCTACGGGTTAGGTTGAGTAGGTCATAGAGTCCGGGCCCAAGTAGGCCGGCCCTCAACGGTCCTGCCATCCCCGCTTGA
>JBKCVM010000013.1:0-5754 GCA_046317855.1 Oligoflexia bacterium | reverse complement strand
CCTGAAGAGCGTTCAATCAATCGTGCGCGTACTCCCTCAAAGAAATCGCCCCAACGAAGACAGCCCATTGAGAGATGAAATTCCCAGTCAAATGCTTCTGCGAGGGTGAGGCTTGAGGCTCGAGAAAGCTGCTCGTGAATCACGCAAGCAGAAAGGGGTGAGCCGTTCTTGACGGGTTCAAGGATAGGAAAATTCAAGTGTGATGCCTGCTCAAAAATTTCTTGAGCCGTGGTCCGATTGAAGAGAGCTTCAATTTCTGGGGACACGGCCTCCCACTGGGGTGGAGGACGCATGGAGTACCGGTTGAGCCAGTGGCTTACAGTGTCGAGGTCTTTTGAGTTTCCGTGCCACTCAAGCGTGTCGAGAGCAGGGAGAAGCAGGTGTCCCTGTCCGTGAGCGCTTTCAGCGACGCAGTGGGTGGCGACGTTCCAGCGCAGTGCCTCAGCTGGGCCAAATCTTGCTGCGCAGTAAGCAACGAGACTTCGCTCGGGTTGCGGAATTTGCTGTAGAAAGTAGGTGGCCCCAACATCCGGATAAAGTCCAATCGAGATTTCGGGCATAGCGAGGATCGAGTCAGGGGCCACCACTCGATGAGATGCCCCACGGATCAGGCCTATTCCGCCTCCCATTGTGATTCCATGGGTCAGCGCAATCACTGGTTTAGGAAAATTCCAAACTTTTTGATCCACTCGGTATTCAGTTGAGAAAAAACGCTCGGCTGCTTCGAAGCTTTTTGATTTCTTGTAATCATCGTGGAGTTTGCGCACATCCCCGCCTGCGCAAAAGCCTCTGGGAAGTCTTGAAAAAAAAGCAACCCAAGCGACATTTGAACATTGCCGCGCTTCTTCGAGAGCCTCTTCGATTCTGTCGAAGCACTCTGTGTCGAGAGCCCCTAACGACTTAGGCCGATCGATTTCAATCGCAACTCCAGTAGCAAATTTGCGCAGGTGGATCATCGTGGGCTTCTCGGTGAGGTTTTTGAGGGAGATCCTAGAAGTTTCGAAACGGTGAGGTTTCTTTGTGGTTCAGAAAAGAGCGATCCGCGCTCCAGCAATGAAGCAAGCGAGGCAGGGAGTGTCAAGCTTGCTTCAAAGCGTTCAATCAGATGCTGAGGGGGGTAGCCGAGATCGCTCAGCTCAGAGAGCGTCACACCCCGAGTCCGCTTTTCAAGTCTTGACCCGTCATCCGCCGTCACAAGGAGTGTGTGAAAGATGGCTGGTGGAACATAGCGCTCCGAATAAAGTGCTTTTTGAATTTGGCGCTGCACTGCTGCTGCCTGCTCTAAGTCACAAGCGCGTACGAGGACTTGATGTTCTGGTTCCGTCCGGGCGTCATCGATTGCGCAAGCCCAGTGATAGGATGGCTCAAAAACGTCCCCGTGGATGCGTGCTACCACGACGCCAGATCCCTTGAAGCGCCAAGTAACCGCGCGATTTTTTGGAGCAGCCTCAAGAGTAGCCTCGATGCCGCGTGTCAGGCAGGTGCCCGGGTATTGGCTCGTTGCAAAGTGTGGAGCTGATGCGGCTTGAGAAACTTCTACTTGGACTTCACGGCGTGAGCAAATGCACGGAAAAACCAGTCCGGATTGCCGGGCTTTTTCAAAAGCCTCGCGATGTAATGGACGTCGAGTGTGTTGAATTTCTACATGGTCAGGGACGAGTCCCAGCTGAGCTAATTCTTGTAGTTGTTGCTCTCTTGCGCCCTCGATGACCCGCGGAGTGTCAATGTCTTCAAAGCGCACCCACCAGGGTAATTTCAGCTCGCGAGCGAGCCTGTGAGAGACCCACGCAGTGCGAAGGTTTCCGAGATGAAATCGGCCGGTGGGAGAAGGAGCAAAGCGAACAGTCATTTCTTTTGAGGCGGGGATTTTTCGACGCCGTTTTCGTAATAGCGCTCGGCAATTCTGGTGCCACTTTCGTTGTATTCGTACCAGAAACCTTCTTTCTTTCCGTTTTCAAAACGACCTTCGAGGGCTTTTTTGTTGCTTCCTGGAAAGGTCACCGAATAGTGGCCGTGGTTGAGGTACACTCCATCGGTCCCCTTTCTTTGCAGGCAGTGTTTATCGCCTCGGAGGGTTCCATCCTTTGCAGTTGAGCTGCGCCAACTGGTATCTCCCCCGTTGGAGCAAGGGCGAGTCGGGGAGGTGGTGCAGCCGAGGAGCAAGAGGGCGATCGTCAGGAGCTTCAAAGTCTCGGGGATGGGCTTAATCAAGCGCTCCCCCTCGTTGGCTGGCGAGTTCAGCTTGGTAGAGACTCGATGCATCGCAAGGTCCAAACCTGAATACGGCATTCTGGCCAGGGCTTTGAGCTCTTCAAGGGGTGTGGACGGATCCATCCAGAGCTTTTCCTCTTGGGGGGTCAGAATTCTTGGCATGCGTTCGTGAAGGTTCTTCATAAACGGGTTGGCCTCTGTAGTTACAATCGTAAACGTGTCGCGACCTTTCCAGCTCTCCCAGAGGCCTGCCATCGAAAAGTGCTCTTTTTTTGTAGAGTGCACTCGGTAAGGCAGCTTTTCTCTGTTTTTAGGGTTATCTGGATCTACACGCTTCCATTCAAAAAACCCTGACAACGGCACCAGGCAGCGCCGATGTCGAAACGCTTCTCTAAACGAGGGTTTTTCTGAAGCGGTTTCTCCTCGGCAGTTGATCGTCTTATGGGCAAAGGAGTCGTCCTTGGACCAATACGGGATGAGTCCCCACTGGAAGACTCTGAGATATCTGAAACCATCTTCGTCTGACACGATGACCGGAGCCATTTGAGACGGCGCGATATTGTAGCGAGGTTGCCATTCGACTGGATCGGCCTCGGGCTCGACCAGTTTTGCTTTGAACTGTGAGAGTAACTGACGGGTGCTGGCAGTGAGCATAAAACGTCCACACATGGCACTTCACTGTAGGACGGTCTGGGTTTACCCTCAAGAGAATGGACAGCACCTCTCGTATTCTGGTCATTGAAGGAGATTCTGCGTGGGAGCAGGCTCTGGGGCGCTGGCTCAAGGATTGGGGGCATTTGGCTGTATTCTTTTCTCCCGAATCTGATTGGGCCTCGGCATTTGCGACCGACCCTCAAGGCTTTGATTTGGTGTTGGTGGATCCTGGGGAGCCGGGGTACCCTGGCGCGACGCCTGCTGCGTCAGATTCTGCTCCGATTCTTTTTCTGCAGGAGTTGAGCGCGGCTCTAGAGGCTTCTCATCCGGGCCCGCAGATTCCGCTCCTGGTCATGACTTCGTTTGGTGCACCCGGGTGGTTAGATGCCTGCGTGGCCAGTGGTGCGTCAGATATTCTTCAAAAGCCGCTACAGCCCGCTCTGCTCAAAGCAAGGCTCACCTCTTGGCTTAGGCACCAAGAGTCGCGTGAGGCACTCGTGATCGCAAATCAGGAGCTGGAACGCAGGGTGCTCGAGCGGACCCTTGAACTTCAAGAGCTCAATTCGATTTTTTTGAAATTTGTTCCCAGGCAGTTTCAGGAGCGCATTTTTAAAACACGTAAGGTCGAGACCGGAGTCTATGAGCTTGCTGATCTGACGGTGATGTTTTTGGATGTGCGGGGGTTCACTTCGTTTGCCGAAGAAAGAGGCACCTCTGGAGTCGTCGATGGCCTTTCGCGCTTGTTTGAGCGGATCGTTCCGATCGTATCTGATCATCAAGGGTTCATTGATAATTTTAGTGGTGATTCGTTCATGGCAGTTTTTGAGGGGGTCATGGGCGCCGAGAACGCAGTGGCCGCGGCGGTGGCTATTCAGCGGGTGTTGCAGCTTCCTGGATTTGCTTTTCGAGTAGGTATCGGAATCAATTCAGGTCCAGTTGTTTTTGCGGCCGTCGGGTCTAATGATCGAATCTCGAGCACTGTGCTGGGAGACCAGGTCAACTTGTGTGCTCGGATCGAAAAATTTACGAAGTTCATGGGCGCCCAGATCTTGGTGGCCGACTCGACTTGGGATCGTATTCCTGATGGTTTATGGAAGCGCGAAAGTCGATTTGTGGACCACTTAAAAGTGAGGGGTCGAAATAAGCCAGCGCGAATCATCGAGATCTTTTCAGGAGATCCCGACCCAATTCGGGAGGCAAAAGCTGCAATCCGCGATTCTTTTGAATCCGCCATCAAGGCCTATGCTTCGAGAGATTTCGTTACTGCAATCGAGGGATTTCGGAGCTGTCTCAGGCAATTTCCGCAGGACTTAGTTTCGATCGAATATGTGCGTCGATGCCGTTATTTTTTGAAGAACCGTCCCGACATTCAGTTTTTTGAGCGAGGGGTCCGTGAAGGGGATGAGTACATTGATCCTGCAGTGCGCAGACGCTACCCTCGTTATGGGTTAAATAGTGGCGCTGAATTTGAATTCCTTCACAACGATCCAGTGTTGGTGGATCAGCGTATTCGATTACCCGGGCGGTTGATCGACATTTCGGTCCAGGGACTGATGATTGAGAGTCAGCACTGTCCTCCGCAGGGGGTGGTTTTTGAGCTTCGGGTCAGTTTTGCTGGAACTCCGCTCGAAGCGGATCTGGGGCGATCCTTGCAGCGGTTTGTCTGCCAAGTCAGATGGAATGCTCCTGGAAATCCAGCTCGTCTGGGGGTTTCGTTTGTTCAGCTCTCAGCCGACGATGAATCGCGCCTGTCGTTGGCGCTCGAACAGGCTCATGCTCGTGGGGCTATTCAGCTGCTCGGGGAGTCGATCTCTTGACGGCAAGCGCACTCACTTGAACGCGGCACTCTCCATCGGATCGCCAGGAGCTAGGGAGAATCTGAGACTGAAATCGCAAAAGGGCTTCAGCTTTTTTTATGTGGGCGCGATAACGTAGCTCCCGCTTGAGACTTTCAACTAGTCTGCCGTACGCATCGGTCTCGGTTGCCTTCCACTCAGGCTCTTTCAAGATTCCTGTGGCTAGAATGGTGTCAATGGCCTCCCAGTTCTCAGTGGAGGGGTCGTGCCCCAGCCCCTCTTGAGTCGTCACTGGGATGTTCTCTGCGGGATGTTCTGATGAAACAGCCATCGAGTGCCCCGAGCTCTTGATCGGAGCCTTTGGAGAATCCAAGACTTTGAACTCACTTGGAATCAGGCGCAACTGCAGGGAGCTCTCCCGCAGAACCTGAGCCACTCTCATTGCAGCGTATTCACTGATTTGTGGTAGCAGCACGGTGCCTTCTTCCCACTGCAGTTCAAGATCACCCACACGGATCCCAAAGTTTTCGTTGGAGATCAGCTCTTCGATCTTTTGCCGATCTTCTGAAGTGAAGCTGCCCTCGATCCAAACCGAGAAAGGTCTCTCGGCAGAGGCAGAGACAGCAGGTGGAGTCTCTGCCGCCGCAGCATAGTCCGTTACTTCAGGTTGGGCGGTGGGTTCTGGCCTGGGTTCAAGAGCTGGCGTTGGTTCTTGTGTTTGAATGTAGGCTTGCGTCTGCGCTTGTGCAGTCTCTGGGGGCTTTGACTCGGTATCCCAATCAAACCACTGGTCTTCAGGGTTTGAGTCTTTGACGCCCTCTTGCGAACCCTCTTTTTCTGAATCGTTTTCTTGTGTCATTTTTGGCTAGCCGTGGCATTTTTTGAATTTTTTTCCGCTGCCGCAGGGGCAGGGGTCATTGCGGCCGGCCTTGTACTCAGGTGAGAGGGATGCGGGAGACGTGGCTGGCGCCACTCCGGCAAGAAGATCCCCGCCTGCCGGGGCCGCAATTGCGCCTCTTGAAAATGCCATCTGCCGCGGAGCCTGAGCTCGAAGTGCCTCTTCTGCGTTGAAGCGTGGACGACCGAGCCGCGC
>JBKCVM010000012.1:0-3821 GCA_046317855.1 Oligoflexia bacterium | reverse complement strand
GGGTGTGTGTATTTGCCTGCGTAGCAGGCTGCGTCTCTACGCGTATCCGAGATGCTGAGGCGGACCGATTTTTTCACGCGCGCGAGTTTGAAAAAGCAGCCAGTCACCTCGAGTCCCGATACAGAAGTGAAAAAGAAGGAGTTGGCGGAGCCGACTTCGAAGATGAACTTCTCTATCTTTTGGATTGGGCCATGTCTTTGCATTTGGCCGGAAACTACGAAGCCAGCAATGCGATTTTTGCGCTCGCTGAGAAGCATGTCTGGGGCAATGACTACACGAGTGTGAGTGAAGAGGCCGGAACACTTCTCACGAGTGAAAATACAAAAGTCTACCGCGGAGAAGACTTCGAGAAGCTCATGATTCATGTCTACAAGGCGCTCAATTTTGCCTTGATGGGAAAGGGAGAGGAGTCTCTGGTGGAAGCGAGGCTTGTAGACCGTCGGATTCGTTCGACTGAATCTGCGACCGAGTCTGCAAATGCCTTTGCCCGTTACCTGTCGGCAATTCTCTACGAATCACAGAGGGAGTGGAATGACGCCTATATTGACTACAAGAAGACCCGTCAAATTCTGCCAGAATTTGCTCCAGTGGGCCAAGATCTGGTCCGTGTAGCTCGCAAGCTGGGGATGCGCGACCAAGTAGAGCGCTGGCAAAAAGAGTACGGAATCGAAGCTTCAAAGACGAGCTCTGATTCGAAGCGGCGTGCAGAAATTGTAGTGATCTATCAGAACGGGATGGGGCCGCGCAAAGCTCCCCGTACGGACTTTTACTCGCTTCCGAGGTTTGTTCCGCATCCTGATTTTGTGCGTTGGGCTGAAGTTCAGGTGAACGGTCAAGTGCGAGGGGTGACTCAGGTCCTGCACGACATTGAGAAGACAGCGATTCGGAATCTCGATGAACGCGTCGGTGGAATGATCGCAAAGCGGTTGGCCGGCAGGGTCGTTAAAGAAGTAGCGGCCCATGAAGTGGAGCGGCGTACCAATAGTTCAGCACTGGGCGCGCTGACGCGAGTGATCTTAGTGGCAGCAGATCAAGCGGATCTCAGGTGCTGGCAGACGCTCCCTCGGGATCTTCAGATTCTGAGGATTGAAGTGGAGCCGGGGGTTCATGAGGTTCGAGTGCGCCCTGAGGGGGCCGCTGAGCTTGCGCCGCAGAGTGTTGAAGTATCCGCTGGCCAGATCAAGCTCGTGAACTTTCGATACGTTCCGTAGGGGAAGGGAATCGACAAAAAACTTCGGCCCGGACATCCATCATCATTAGGGGGGGGGAGTTGATGGAGGCCCGGGCCGAGTGCTCGAGCGCGGTCCTTTTATGGTCCGCACTCAATCCTTTTCAGGTGCGCCGCACTGTGTAGAATATCTAGGGCCCTGCGTCAATAATAAAGTGACTGATTTTCTTGGTCTTTGATGTCTGGGTGGGGGTGTTAGATCCGCGTTAAGATCATTTGATGAATCTTGATTCCATCCCGGATGAAGAGTTTTTCAAAACAGGTGACCTCTGGGTAGGTGAGCTCGGTAGGGTTGGGGTGGTTTGAGTGTAAGTCTTTGGTTTTACTTGAAAGTTTCCATTTTTCTGGAACTCGAGAGACATGGTCCAGCATCCATTCAAAATAGCCGGGGTGATCGGTTTTGATCTCAAAAGTGCCGCCTTTGGGCATCAGCTCGGCAATCATTTTGAGTTTTGACTCTGTAAAATATCGATTTTTTAGCTGGGATTTCTTGGGCCAGGGATCTGGAAAAAAAAGATAGAGGCGGTCGATCTCGCAGGGGCCAAAAATAAAGGGGAGTCGGTCTGCATGAGCTCTGAGTAGATGGAGATTGGAGAGGTTTTTTTTGAGGGACTTTTCAAACCCTCGGTAGATGGCTTTGAACTTCCAGTCGATCCCGATGAATAGATTTTCAGGATCCCTTGCGGCCCATTCGGTCACCACGTGACCTGCGTTACATCCGATCTCTACATGCAGAAGGGCCCCTGGTTTTTCCTTCTTCCAGTGACCTCGGCGGGTCTCGGTTTCGTTGTCACTCAGTACGACACCGGGCGCCTGCTTCAGCTTTTCAGAGTACGGATTGCGCGATGGCGGATACCGGTATTCTGGATGCTGAAGTGGAATCGGGGAGGGGTTCTTCATAGTGACCATTCAAGATCGGTTGCTCTGCGTATACCCGGAAAACGCCCCCGCAGCTCGCAGAATCTTAGATACGCACCCCCGAAAACCCTTCCAAACAGTAGAGAACTTTTTGGAAGGGGAGGACGGAGAGTCTTCACTCCGGAAGACTCTCCGCCTCTGCGTATCTTTACAACACTCTACATGACCTTCGTCACCACTCTCGACTTCTCTCTGTCGGGATTATCCGATCAGCTTGAGAGCGAGCTGGGGAGTCTGGTTGGCCTGAGCTAAAACCGAGACGCCTGCCTGGGTCAAGATGCTGGCCCGGGTGAGTTCGCTCGACTCTTCAGCCATGTCTGTATCGCGGATACGGCTGTTGGCTGCGTCGAGGTTTTCTCTGTAGATCGTCAAGTTGTTAATGGTCGATCCGAGCCGGTTCTGCAAAGCGCCTAGGCTAGAGCGGTTGCCATTGAGTTTGTTCATTGCAGAGTCGATCTTTTCCAAATTGGACTGAGCGCTCTCTTTCTTCATCGTCGAGACGTCCAGAATCCCCAGGGCATCCGCAGTCGTGTTGTTATTGTTGGTGTCGAACACGAAACGGTCGTTCTTAGGGTTGTCATGGATACCGACTTGAATTTCAAGCGGGTCTGCAGAGCCATCAAGCAGCTTGGTACCGTTGAATTCAGTGCTTGCTGCAATTCGGTCGACTTCTGATTTGAGCTGCTGAATTTCGAGGTCGACGTAGTTTCGCTCTGAATTTCCGATCGTGTCAGAGGCTGCTTGGATCGACAGTTCGCGCATGCGGATCAGAATGTTGCTGATCTCGTTCATGGCGCCTTCTGCAACTTGCACGAGGCTGACGCCGTCGTTTGCGTTACGAGTTGCCTGCTTCATGGAGCGGATATTGGCCTTCAATTTTTCACTGATGGCCAAGCCGGCTGCATCGTCGCCCGCCTTGTTGATGCGGCTACCGGAGGCGAGCTTTTCTAGCGCGCCGTTTTGTTTCGAAGTCGAGTTGACCAGGTGTCGCTGTGAGGCGAGCGCCTGAATGTTAGTATTGATACGCAATCCCATAATTTCCCCCTTGGTCTATGGTTTTTTCATTTCAATTCCTCCGTGAGTGATCTCTTCTGGCTTTGGGCTCCGTGCCCTTGGCCTGTGGGTTGGGCATTCTTTCCCAACCTACACCCAGCCTATCGGTGAAGTTTTTGCCTGCTTGAGAAAAAAAGTGACACAGTGACGGAAGAATTTGCCTTTCTGTGATTTTTCGTCGGGGTGTTGACGCTTTTAGCTATATTACGTCAAAAAGTAGCCATTTTTGGCTCAATTTTGTCGGATCGTCAAAAATATGAATCTCGTTTTCTCATGACATGGACGCCGGGCCGCGCCGAGTTACAAGACTTTCATGAAACAAAAGCCCCCAGCCGGCCCGTCGCGCTCCAAACTTTCTGCTCCCCAAGCACTAGCTCCTGAAACACTAGCTCCTGAAACAATGATGATGCGCTACGGTTACAACCCCTGGTGGTCCGAGGGTGCGGTCAAGCCGCCGCTCTTTTTGACCTCCACCTTTCTTTTTAAGTCAGCTGAAGATGGGGAAGAGTTTTTTCAAGTCGCTCTCGGAAAAAAAGAAAGTACGAGCACCCAAGGACTGATTTATTCGCGTTTGAATAACCCAGAGCTCGAAATTCTGGAAGAAAGGCTCAAGCTCTGGGAG
>JBKCVM010000011.1:0-2676 GCA_046317855.1 Oligoflexia bacterium | reverse complement strand
TTTGAAGACTATGCAGGTTGGCAGCATGGCGTATGGGCGCTGCTGTTTGAGTTAGGGGATTCTCACAGCCCGACTGCTAATCAGGTCGCAGAAATGATTCGAGTTAACTTGCCGGGCCTACGCAGAATGTTTGAGCAAGCGCCGCAAGTACGCGCTGCAGAGCATGGTTTCAAAGGTCGGTGCGATGTCCGCCTGAAGGCTCTCGATCGTCACGACGAATAGTTTATTTTGCGGTCCTGATTTTGACGTAGCCGCGATTTCTACCAGTCTCCGGGTCTTTCGTCGCCATCGCTTTGAGCAGCTGTTCATCGGATACCCAATAGGGCTCGTACCACTCACGGTCCGGATCCATGATCAGCACTCGTCGATTGCGCTGGTCATAGGCTGCAATCGGAGCCACGTGACCTACTGAAGCATCATCGGTCAAAAGCTTTTGATCAAAGTTGGCTAGAATAAAATCCGTAGCTAGTTTTTCGTTCTGCACCAAGTCGCGCCGCAACCGCTCCAGCGCCAAAGCGTCAGCCCCTTCGATGCGCACGAGCTCAGTCTCCGCTGCAGCAAAGCCATTTTTTTGGAACGCTTCTTTTGCAAAGCGCGCCAGTAGTTCAAGCGTCACACCTCGAGGAGCGAGCGGATGAACCGCAGAGAGGCCTTGAGGAGCGATCCGCTTCTTCCAATCGCCTCCCACTTGATCCAACAGCGCTTGCTGAAGAATGATTGGGGTTTCTGAATCTTTGCTGATCCCTGACCTCGCTGCATTGAGCACTTGAGTGACAGAAGCAACAGAGCACGCAGCCCCATTCATTTGAGGCGCGTAGTAGCCCACCATCGCCCAAAAATCAGGAGCAGGCTGAGCGCTCCCCCTAAAATAATGAGGCGATTGTGAAAGAGGCGTAGCCCAGGGCTGCTTTGCAGGTCCGTACTTAGGTGCAGCCCCAACCCAGTTGGACCACACCAGCAAACCCATCCCGACCCCCAAGCCCCTCAAGAAGCACATAGTATAATGATAGCGAGCCATTGCTCTGCCTCCTCAATAAAAGGGATTTAGACTCATAGAATCTAATTTTCACCAAGAATTTCAGTAGGTTCTAGTTTCCGAGCTTATTTGTCTGAAATTGTTTGCGCACCGCCTCATTGTTAGCTTTAATTAACAAAGAAGGAGCGCACCATGACCTCGAACCTAAATCCCCAACCTGACAAGAAACGGATCCCAGCCACAGTCCTGCTGGCTGTCGCTATCGGGGTTGTCGTGGGCTCCTTCATTCTTTTTCAACGAGTCACCCCGAAGCCGACCAATCCAGAGACGACCTCTACAGAACCCGAGAGCAGCTCCCTAGGCAGCACCGTGAGTACCGCTTCGACCCAAGCCCATGAATCCCAAGAAATTCACGACCCACTGCAACCCCAGCCAGAAGCTAAGCTTGAAGCCAAACTCGAAGCCTCTCCCCAGGCTCCATCCGCTGCAAAATGCTGGGAAGGAAAGTTTTCACTCAATGCGGCCGGACTCAAGCCCGCCCAAAAAGAAAATCTCGGCGAGCGCGCACAAAAACTCAACCTAGCAGCACTCTTTGACAAGCTCTCAGTTCAGAAGCTGGACCAATCCCAACTCTGCGTCCGCGCAGGAAGGCACGTTCTGCCTTTTGAAAGGGACACCAAGGACCCAGCAATCATTCTTGTGAGCGGCGGGACAGGACGAATCAACACCAAGACAGCACTCCAAGTGAGTTACTGCCTCAAGTCCGAGGACTGCGCTCCCTGCAAAATCAAAAAGGACTCTTTTGAAGACGCCCTCCTGGGCGAGAGCCAAGCCGACTCTCAAGCAAACGAAGATGAAGACATCACCGCAAAGCTCTCTCCTGAAGTCCGCCGAGAGCTTGCCCGACTCGAAAGTCAATCTCAGCCCGCAGCCATCGAAGCCTGGGAACTCCAAAGTGCCAGCACTCGCTGCGGAAAAGGATAAGAAAGGCAAGAAGCCGTGAAACTCCATGGGACCATCTACCCATCTTTTACCCGAGCGGCCTCAGCCATCGTGGCCTTGAGTGCGCTTCCGTCCTGCACCGGACAACTTCCCGGAAGCTTTCGATATCAGCAACAAGTTGAGAAATTTACGAGCCTTGCAGAAGTAAACACCACGCTCGACTTGCTCTGGGTGGTGGACAATTCAGCAAGCATGGATGTCAATCAGCGCAAAATCAGAGATGGTTTTTCTGGATTTGCTAACCGCTACCTAAAGCCAAACTGGGACATTCGCCTTGCCGTCATCACGACGGATACCTACATGGCGCACCCAAGCTTCGACACTTACAAAACGACAACCATTCCAGGCAGCACCAACCTGTACTCAAACTATTTAGCTAATCGCACCCTTCCGTTCAGCAATCCCGCATCCAATCCCACCCTTTTCAACAATTCGACTAAGCGCTTCACCAATGGGATTCGGTATGGCGAGCTGGTTCCTTCATGGTCGACCCATTGGTCACGACTCCTGGCCGGAAGCCACGACGGTCCCACCACCTCCCTATGCATGGAACTGCTGCCTTACTTTCTGAATGGTGTGCCTCGCTGCAATATTCGAGACGCCATGACGACCGCTCAAGGAACTACCCTGGGATTACAGCCCTGCACCGATCCAGACACTCAAGCCGGCCAAAGCAGCCTCACGGGTTGCGTCAATAC
>JBKCVM010000010.1:0-10763 GCA_046317855.1 Oligoflexia bacterium | reverse complement strand
ACCTCCCCAACCCATTTGGGGGTGTCTATAGCGGCGGGGCCCCACCTGATCCCATCTCGAACTCAGAAGTTAAGCCCGCCAGCGGCGATGATAGTACCGAGGTAGCTCGGCGCTAAAGCAGCACGATGCCCCCATTTTTTTAAAGGCCTGGAGCGTCCATCCTTGAAGTTTGTGTGTTTGCACACTTGAAGGCGCTGGTGTTCCAGGCTTTTTTTTTATCCTCCGCTCCATGTTACAACTGTCAACAATGCATCGGTCTCCGCGCATCCTTATCTTCAGGCTATCAAGCATGGGGGACGTGATTTTGAGCACGGCCGCGTTGGATGCGATCCTAGCCCGAGAACCGAGAGCGCGGATCACTTGGGTTGTTGCTCGAGAGTTTGCAGAACTCCTGGATGGGGATCCGCGGATCGAAAAAGTAATACCGTTTGACCGAAGGACCTCAGGCATTTCGGGTTGGCATCAGTTACTGAAGGCCCTTTTTTTGAGTGCGAGTCTTCCTCACCAAGAGGGGTACGACCAAGTTCTGGATCTTCATTCAAGTCTTCGAACTCGATACGCACTGGCCATGTTTTTTGTGTATCGACTGCGGGGACTGATATCGTCTGATGCCTCTTGGAGGACCTTGTCTAAGCCTCGAGTGGCGCGTCTGGGGTACTTTATTTTCAAAAAGTACTGGCCCCGCGCTCTCCGCCCGGGTGCATACGGAAGTTATGCAAAGAGGGTGGCTGTATTTGCCGCCCAGGGAAATCCGGCCGGAGCGAGGGCTGTTCCCCGCCTTCCGGCTTTGGGTAGTTCGGCTGGGCAAGGGCGGGTGCAGGGATTGATCTGTGTCATGCCCGGCGCTGCATGGAAAGGTAAGTGCTTGCCGACCTCCAAGTGGCTGCGAGTCATGAGTGATCTGCAGTCTAAACACGGTGGAGCTCGTTGGGTGATACTGGGGCGCCCCGGTGAGAGGACTTCTGAAGATCTGTTTAAGGTTGCGCGGGGGGCGAGTCTTGATGTGCAACCCGCTTTTCGTGAGCTCAGCCTTTTGAGGCAGGCTCGTCTGATCGCACAAGCTCAGCTCCTGATCGGAAATGATACAGGAATGGCGCATCTTGCCGAAGCGCTCGGAACTCCAGTTGTAACCGTTTTTGGTCCGACGCAAAAAGACATGGGGTTTGGGCCCTGGAGAGAGGCCAGTGCAGTCGTTGAGAGCCCTCTCTGGTGCAGTCCATGTAGCAAGGACGGTCAAGCTTGCTTTCGCTTGGGAGGGGGTCGCTTTCGATGCCAACTAGAGATTAAAGAGAGTTCCATTGTTGCTGCAGCTCTGGGCGTCTTGCGGGGGGAATGCAATCAGGAGAGGCGGCAGAGCTTGACCCTGCTTGCGACTCCCTATCGTAGAGTTTTTTCTCTTTTGTCTCGCGCCATTCGAGGCGTGGCAGGGCTATTTTGGCAGGAGCCCTGGAACTGGCGCCTGAAAAAAATGTGCTCTCAGACTGACCATCGATCCATTGCTCTGCCTCAGGACGGTGCTGTCTCATTGGTTTGGCTCCATGCGGCCAGTGCGGGCGAGCTTGAGATGATTTGGCCTGTGGCCACGCATCTTCATCGAAGCGGCGTGAGGCTTGGTCTGAGTGTTTTTAGCTGCTCTGGAAACTCGAGTGTGGAGAGATTTAGGAGAGAGTTCTCACCCGTCTATGCGGGGCCTTCGCCCTGGGAAGGTGAATGGCGTGAGTTTTTTGAGGACTTCGTGGGCTGCTTTCCATCTTGTTTTGTTACCTCGAAGTACGAAGCATGGCCCGAGCTCTGGGGAACCCTGGGTGAAGCGGGAGTACCCCTATTTATTCTGAATGCTGACGATCGCCCGTCAGTCAGATTTGCAGGGCGTTGGGTGGAGAGGATCTTTGGGGTCGGCCCGGCAATTTATTTTGGCACCGTAGATCAGGATTCACGGATGCGCCTGGAGGCGGGGGAGCTCCGTCGTTGGATGGCAGCGCCCGTGCAAGTTACCGGCGACCCTCGCTGGGACCGTGTAGAAGCTAGAATGAATGCGTCTCGAGAGTCTCCAACCTCTCGGGCATCTGAATTGATAAGGATCGCTCAAAACGCACAGCTCCCGCGGCCTTGGTTGGTGGTCGGGAGCTCATGGCAAGAGGATCTAGAATTTCTGCTTCCTGCGCTTCTGTCCGAACGGTTTTCGGGCACTCTCTGGGTTGTTCCGCATACAGTAAAAGGGCGATCGTTTGAGTCGCAGATCAACCTGCTCAAGCAGAAATATCTGGACCGCACTTTTCTTACTCATGACATGAATGGAGCAGGGCTCAGGCCGGGTGACGTCGTCGTGGTTAATGAGCTGGGTGTTCTAGTTGAGCTCTATGCCCAAGCCGATCTCGCTTGGGTGGGAGGGGGCTTGAGTCAGGGCTTGCATAGCGTCATTGAGCCCGCATTCAGCGGAGTTCCGATTGCCTGCGGAAAAAACGGTTCGGAGCGTTTTTCTGAGGTGGGAGTACTTGCCGCAACAGGGCAGCTTCGTATCGTTCAGTCTGCCGAGAGCCTGAGGAGATGGCTTGGGGACTGGAATCTGAAGCAAACGGGCCCAGTCCCGGGAACCCTTAGAATGCAATGGCGGGAGGCCTATCAACTGGGAGCCTCTTTGCGGGCAGCTCAGTGGATTTTGCAGCGGATAAACCAGAGTTGAGCGTGTACTCTCAAAGGCATGAGCGATTCTCAAAAGGCTGCTCCTCTCTCTCATCAAAATCTTCGAGCTAAGGTTCGCATTCGCATGAGTGCACATGATGCTCACTATGCAGGCCACTTGGTCGATGGCGCACGAATGCTCGGGCTTTTTGGAGATCTGGCCACGGAACTCCTGATCCGCCTGGATGGGGACGAAGGTCTCTTTCGAGCCTACGAATCGGTAGAGTTTTTGGCACCTGTCAAAGCTGGAGACTACATTGAGGCTGAAGGTTGGATCCTGGAGGTGGGTCGGACCTCACGCAAGATGGAGTTTGAGGCGCGAAAAGTGATTCAGAACTTAACCTTAGAAGAAGGAGGTTTGGCCCCTTCTTCTGCAGAAGTTCTAAAAGCCCCTGTGGTCGTTTGTCGTGCTGTCGGAACTTGTGTGACTCCTGCTGCACTTCAGAGAAAGCTTCGAAAGGACTGATGTGCAGCCCGTTGCCAAGTCTCAGGCGAGGCTTCAAGAGAACTATGACTGGATTGTGCTCGGAGATTCGCCCGCTGCGCTATTGACCGCTGCTCTGGTGGCCCGAATGGGTCTTTCTGTTCTGATCGTTGCCGAGGATGCAGGTAAAAAATGGACAGTAACCGAATCCGGTCAGCTCATTGATCTTGAGCCGAACTTTTTAATGGGTCTGGCTCGAATGGAAAGATTGGGAGGAGTGGTTGCTGAGTGTCTCAGTCGTCTCAGGCAGGCCCCCTCGGAGTGGAGCAGGTTGGAGAGACCCGAGGTATTGTTTCAAGCGGTCACTCCACATGTCAGAGCTGGTTTTTCCGTTCAGCACGAAGCGTTTGAGCGCGAGATTAGGCGTGAGGCTGGGGCTAAGCCGCAGGTATGGCTTGCACTCTCCGAAGCGCTCTCGATTACCGAACTCTTGACTCATGGATTTTGGCGTTTTCTGCCTGAGCGCCTCACTCTGCGCGACCCAAAGACGCAAGCTTTTCCAATGGAAATTCCTGAGTCTGAAGAGGCGCTCCGAAAAAGACTGGAGTCCTTGCTAGAAAAATCCAAGCCTGAGATTTTGGAGTGGCTTGACCAGCGCAGAGAGGTATCCCAGCTTTTTCATTCCGAGCATCAAAGGGAATGGCTTCAGGCCTGGCTCGCCGCCATTTTAGGTCATGAAATTGAATCCTGCACGCCCTATCATGCGCTGCAGCTTTTCAATATGGCCAGAACCGCAGTGAGAGTGACTGGAGGAGTTTCTGCCTTCCGGCAGTCGATTCTTCGGTTGGCTGTTCGAATGGGGGCTCAGTGCATTTCTCCAGAAGCAGATTCTGGCAGAATCTTTTCGGAGGACGGAAAGATTCTGGGAGTCCAACTCGGGACTCGAGGTTCCGTGGTTCGTGGAAAAGGGATCGCAGCAGGACGGGATTCGGGTGTCGTTCGTTCATGGATGGATGAACAGCCTGTCGATCTCTTTGATCCTTTTGTAGGACTCCGAGTCACGCTTGCCTTAAGTATTCATGACGGAGGCCTCCCACAAGCCATGCAGTTCCGAACCATCTGGAAGGAATCAGGAGCACCGGCGATCGAAATGGAGCGAGCCAGGCCTGAAGAGTACGGTCTGCCTGGCGGCGACTACGAAGTGCTCTTTGTTCGCTCCGTCATGCCCCCCGAGTCTGCAGCTTGGAAGCCAGAGAAGTGGAGGACAGTGCTTTCCCGGATGCACCGTCAAGTCTCTGAGGTGATTCCATTTCTCCGAAAAAATGAGTTCAGGCGTTTTCCTGATTTTGAAGCTTCAGACTTTGTGGATCAATGGGTGCGCTTCTACGGTCTTGGAGAGCCAATTTGTCGTCGGGAGCTCATGAGGGTGCCTTTGAGAAGAGAAAAGAGGAAAAACCCAACCCCTGGTATCGAGGGTCTCTTTGTTTTTGACGGATCTCATCAGCCCGAATGGGGAAGTTTGGGAGATTTTTCTTACGCACTAGAGGCCTCTGCTTGGATTGCTCATCGTTCGGGCCTTGCTGGTCCCTTAGGGTGAGGTTTTTTCATGCGCGTAGCCATCTTTCATAACCAGCCAGTTCCTCCGAAGCATTACGGCGGAACGGAGCGGGTGGCTGCTTGGTTGTGTAAAGGGCTGCTCGAATGGGGTCACCAGGTGACTCTTTTTGCTCCAGATTCGGGCGGTGATTTTAGCCAACGTGTACTTGCAGGCGTAACCATTCTGAGCTGGAGTTCAAGACAGAATGCTCTAGAGAGCTTTTCTCGAGCGCTTGCCCGTCAAAAAGTCGATGTCGTGCATTCAATGGTTCCGTTTCCAGTTGAGTTTGAGCGCAAACTTGGACTTCCGGTGGTGACGACCATTCACGGAAATGGAAAGCCGGGGGAGAGTTTTTCAGATCGTGCGGTTTTTGTTTCGGCCGATCATTCGAAGAGACACGGTCGTGCGACTTATGTCTGGAACGGGCTAGATCCGGATGAGTTTCATCATTCATCGAGTTTTCGGAGGGGCTTTGGATTTTTAGGTAAAACCTCATGGAGCGTGAAGAACTTGAAAGGTGCCGCTTCTGTGTGTGCTGCGGCCGGGGTCTCTCTCAGGATTGCGGGTGGGGCACGTCCCTGGAGCATTAGAGCTCAGGCTTTTTTTAAGCGTGGATGGGAATGGTTAGGTCCTGTTTCGGGAGAGCGTAAGGCGCTTCACCTGGCACGCGTGCGAGCTTTGTTATTTCCGGTTCTTTGGCCGGAGCCTTTTGGGCTAGTGGTTGCTGAAGCTCTTTTTTCTGGAACTCCTGTGATTGCAACACCGATGGGTAGTCTCCCTGAGCTTGTGCCCAGTTCAGTGGGGGTGTTGATTCCTTGGGCTGATCAGGAAGCTTGGGTGGAGACCCTTCAGCAAGTGGATCAGGGCTCTCGGTTTTGGGATGAAGAGGTCTGTCGTAGTTATGCAAATAAAAATTTTCACTACCGTTCCATGACCGAGCGTTATCTTGAGCTCTACAGGCGCGCAGAGTCAGGAGAAAAGTTTGAGTAAAGTTTGTACCAAGGGTCGGTCGGGGCAGTCTTTGACCGAATATGTGCTTTTACTTTTTTTGGCGATTTTGATCTTCACCACGGTGGTCAAGGTTCTGGGGCCTGTGCTCTCTAGGCTTGTAAAGAGTCAGGAGCGATCCATTGAGCGCCGCTTGGGAGAAGGGTTGTATCAGTACCGGTTTCCGAGCAGGTAGCGAGAGCAAGCTCTGCGCGGGGCTTGGTACCTACCGGGGAAGCTTCAAAGGCGAAAAAGTCGTACTCAAAAGGTTCACTTTTCAGTCATCTCTGATCTATAAAATCAGAATTTATCAAAAATAATGATCTCTTTGGTCTGTATGGGCATGTAAGTCCTCGTTTTTATTGATGACTAAACAAGTCAAGAAAATGCTAGGCAAGCGAACCGTCTATTGCTAGATAGGCCGAGCAAAAAGGTCTAGATTTTCGAAACCGAACTGCAAAACAGGAGCTTGAGAGTATGAATCAGAGGAATCGCCAAACCTTAACTTTGGCAGCAACAGTCTGGGGACTAGTCCAATTTTTTGGGGTTTTAGTCCGCGCTGAGTTGCTCATTGAAGAAAAGAACCAACCCGCTGCTTTAACTTCTGCCGATTCGTCGGTTGAGGCTTCAGGACAGCCTTCGAGTTCACGAATAACCGCTCAGCCGGTGCAACCTGTCGTGATTGCTCCGCAGGCCTATCCTGTTCAGCCCGTGATTTTTACAGCTGCGCCCGTAGCTGCGCCGGTAGCAGCGCCTTTGAGCAAGGTGGTTTCTGCACCTTCCGCAGCTGCATCACCGTCTGAAGAAGGTCGGGAACCTAGTCGCATGGAGCTGGTGCGTCGTGAACGGATGCGTCAGGAACTCCAAAATGAAGACATTTTGCAAGAGCGTCTCGAGGAGCTCCGCTTGCAGGACGAAAAGCGTCGCACGAGCCAGGTTCTCGGCACCTCTGATGAGAGGGTTCCTGCAGTCACAGAACAGGTAGTCAGCGTCCCCGTTACCGAGCGTGCCGCAGGTACAAGTGTTTCGAGCGCAGTGGCAACAGTGGAACAGGAGTCCTCAGCCGACGTAACGACTCTGCGCTTGACGCCCCGTTTCGGGATGCCTGGATTTCAGGGGCAAAGCTCTTACAATCTGCAAGGGCGCTATGCAGTGGGTGCAGGCGTGGATGTTGGCTTCTCCGATCATCTGAGCTTTGAACTCGGTTACACTTACGGCGAGTACGGCGTGGGGTTGAATAGTGCAACTGCAGCAGGACTTGGTCCCTTGGTGGGAGGTTGGGGTTGGAATTACAACCCGAACAACACCACTGGGGTTCTCAGGCAAAATGTTGTGGACGCAGGAATCAAGCTTCACATGCTGGGGCGTCAGTCCAAACTCAGGCCTTTCATTGGGGGCGGCGCTGGATACTCGCGCAGCTTTTTGAACTACGATCAGCGCATCGTAAATTACATGCGGCAGTTTGGCTTTAACTCGCCTGACTATGATCTGACTCAGTTTTTGGCTAATGCCTCTGCAGGTGTTGAGCTCCAGTTGAGCAAAAGTGTCGTAGTGGGTCTTACCTACAGGTACTTTACTGTCTTGTCCTCAAGGCAGAATACCGAGCTCTTTAACCCAGCCCTTTACGGAGCTTTTCCGGTGGGAGGATTCAATCCGTATGGTTACGGGTATGGTTATGGGTACGGTTTGCCAGGGGCCGGAAGCTTTGCTGAACTAGAAAAGCAAGTGACTGGTGGAACTCTTGCGAACACGAACTTCTACTCGGTCATGGCGACCGTAGGGTTCTCGTTCTAAGAAAAGTAGCTCATACTCTCCTTTAGACAGGAAACTGACGCAGGCGGCTGCGCGGTTTCCTGTCTGCGTTTCTTGTGACCTGAGAAGAGCTCACCTATCCTAATACCATGGCTGATCGCGCGTTTGTTTTGGAGAGGGTAGAGGGAGCAATCTGGTCTCTCGTCTTTGATGCTCCGGGAGAGAAGGTCAACACCTTGGGCAGAGAAGTGATGGAGGAGTTGCGGACTTTGCTGCCCGTGCTCAAAGAAAGGGGCCAAGCGGGAGAGATTGAGGCCCTCATCCTCAAGTCTGGAAAGCAAGGCCAGTTCATTGCTGGGGCCGACATTCAAATGATTGCCGGGGTGACGCAGGAGGATGAGGCCAGAAAGTTATCGCAGTTGGGGCAGGATCTTTTCAATGAGTGGGAAGACTTACCATTTCCAACCGTGGCAGCAGTTCAAGGTCCGGCCCTCGGTGGAGGATGTGAGTGGGCGCTGGCGAGTTCGGCGATCGTTCTGTCAGATGATTCTTTCACTCGCATTGGGCTTCCTGAAGTCATGTTGGGGATTTTGCCGGGGATTGGTGGATGTGTCAGGCTTCCTCGAAAAGTGGGACTTGCCGAAGCTTTGGATTTGATCCTCACTGGCAAGCAGCTCAAGCCAGAAAAAGCTCTGAAATCAGGCCTAGTAGAGGCCGTTTTGCCTGCTTCACAATTCATGCCGGCCACTGTGGCTTGGCTGCGCAAAAATCTAGAGGCCTTGAGGCAAGCTCGGAGGCTTGCGCGTGCTCCCAGGCTTGGCGGAATGGGGGGTGCGCTCGGGAGGATGCTGGACAGTACAGCTTTGGGGCGTGCATTGATTTTGAGACAGGCCCGCAATGGGGTCTTGGCCAAGACTCGGGGTAAATACCCAGCTCCACTTGAGGTTCTTTCAGTACTTTCTCGAACGGGAGCCAAATATGGCCCGGAACGTTTGACAGGAACACGAAGAAAAGAGGCGCTTGCCATCGAAGCCGCCGCATTTGGTCGGCTGGCTGTAAGCCCGGAGTCCAAGAGTCTCGTACACGTGTTTTTTTTGATGGAGCAGGTCAAAAAGGCAAGGCTTGGAGACGGAAGACCGGTTCTCTCCGCAGCAGTTCTTGGGGCGGGAGTCATGGGGGGCGGGATCGCTCAGCTTTTTGCAGACCGTGGCACTCCGGTCCGAATGAAAGATTTGACCGAGCAAGCTCTCACTACCGGCGTTAGGCAGGCCACTCAGGTTTGGCAGAAGCAAGTTTTAAAAAAACGCCTTGCCCAACGAGAGTTTCAGCAGAGGCTGAACCTGATTTCACCTGTGCTTGACTACTCGGGTTTTGGTTCCGTCGATCTAGTGGTCGAAGCAGTGGTTGAAAAGATGGATGTAAAAAGGGCTGTGTTTCGGGAGCTCGAAGAAGTGGTGGCTGATTCTTGCATCATTGCCTCGAATACTTCTTCTCTTTCGGTCAGTCAGATGCAAAAGGGCATGAGGTCTCCTGAAAGATTTGCCGGAATGCATTTTTTCAATCCGGTTTCAAAGATGCCCTTGGTCGAAGTGATTCGGGGAGCCGAGAGTTCGAGCGAGGCCGTGGCAACCGTGTATGCCTATTGCCGCAAAGTAGGAAAAACACCGATTGTCGTCAAAGATGCTCCTGGTTTTTTGGTTAATCGACTGTTGGCGCCTTATCTGAACGAAGCGACCTACTTGGTGGCCGATGGCGCTCCAATTGAAGAATTGGATCGGGCGATTTTAGAATTCGGAATGCCCATGGGGCCGATCGAGCTCATTGATGAGATTGGGATCGATGTGGGGGAGAAGGTTTCCAATATTCTCTTTGAGGCCTTTGGTCCTCGAATGAAAGGCTGCGATTTAAGTGCTGCGATGGTTGCTTCAGGTCGCTTGGGAAAGAAAAATGGCAAAGGGTTCTACCTTTATGAAAACGGCAGAAAATCTGGATTGGACCCAGAAGTGGAAAGCCTGCTTGGAAGCACGCTCAGGATAAGACCTAAAAAGAGGTCGTTTTCTGGACAAGAAATGATCGAACGCTGCATTTTTCCGATGATCAACGAGGCCTCCCGCGCTCTAAACGAAGCAGTGGTTGAATCTGCAGGAGAGGTGGACCTGGGAATGATCATGGGGACCGGGTTTCCACCGTTTCGAGGCGGACTTTTGCGATATGCCGATCAGTTGGGCATAGGGCGAGTTTCTGAGCGGCTCGCTCACTTTTCGAAAACCATGGGGACTCGTTTTGAGCCTTCTGAAGTTCTTCTGGATATGGCATCCAAAGGACACACTTTTGTAGAACGCTTTGGAAGAGGGTACTGATTGTTTTCTCAGAAGTCTGGACAGAGTTCTGGGGCTCTTAGCCCTGGAAAAATAAAATCGAGCCAAAATGCTTTTTTTCAGCTCTGGCTGAGTCCGTGGACTCGGTGGATTGGGGCTCGGTACCTCAGAAGTAAGAAAAACAGCCGGTTCTTGAATTTCATCACGTGGCTTTCTATTGGCGGAATCGGCATCGGAGTCTGTGCTCTGATTGTGGTTCTGTCAGTGATGGATGGGTTTGAGCGAGAGCTAAAAAAAAGGCTAATGTCCTCGGATTTACATATTCTGGCTACCCCCCGTCTTGGAACCGCAGGGGTTGACCGAGGAAGGGTGCCTCTCACTCCTGAGTTTTTTGAAAAAGTAGAGAACTGGGCGCGCTCTACCCCAGAGCTTGAGGCGGCTTGGCCGGTGCTTGCTGCTGAGGCCATCTTTAAAACAGGACGTAAAGTGACCGGAGTGGTGGTCAAAGGCGTTTCAGATGGCAGGCTCGAGCGCCTCAAGAGGCAGGTGACCGAGCTTGCTGAGCCCTCTTTGTTAGTCGAGCAAGAGGGGCCGGACTCCGTGAAACTATCGGGCGTCTTCATAGGGCAGGAACTGGCTCGAGAGATGGGGGTTATTCCTGGGGATAAGGTGACTTTGATTTCTCCTACAGAGACGGAAGGGCCGATGAGCTCTGTGCCTCGCATGAAGCGCTTTGTGGTGGAAGGGGTTTATCGTTCAGGAACCCCTGAGCAAGAGTTGCAGACTGTCTTTAGTTCCGTAAAGAACGTACAGAATTTCGTGAGAAAATCCGGAGTGATTTCTCAGTATGAAGTCACGCTCAAGAGGTTTGATGACGCCAAGTCGCTTGCCCCGGGGCTACGCAAGGTCTTGGGCGAGAAATGGCAGGTTCAGGACTGGGTGGATATGTTCCATAATGTCGTACAGTGTCACATAGCCATCTGATGTGGTTGCATTCCTGTGT
>JBKCVM010000009.1:0-7752 GCA_046317855.1 Oligoflexia bacterium | reverse complement strand
CAACGTGGGTCTTGAGCAGGTCGAGCTCAAGGGAGTTGCGCTGACTGTCGCAGCGTGAAAGCAGCGTGCCCAGAAAAACATGCAGGTCGTTCACTGCCGCGCGCAGCTCGGTCAAAAAGGGAAGGGGACGCCCGGCGTTTTTTCCGCTTCCGCCCGGGCCCCCGCCCGCGTTCATGACGAGCGACTGCTCGTAGCCTTCGCCGCCCTCGGAGTTCTGGGGCATCCACATCGAGGCTGCCGAACGGAGTTCGGTCGTACGGTCTCGGATGGCGCGAGTGCGCGTGACAAAGTCATCGAAAGAAACTCCGTCCAAAAGGCGGGCGATCGCGACTCCATCTCCAAACTTGCGTGCGCCCTGCTTGCGGGCCAGGCGCTCGCAGGCTTCGTCGAGTTCCCACTCCGAAAGATCGAGCGTGAGCGACTGGGTGAGCTGGTCCTCGAGGTGATGGCCTTCGTCGAGCACGAGGTCGCGGATCTGCGGCAGGTGCCCCGGCCACGAAAAAGTCAGGGCGTGGTTGGCAACGATGACTTCGCTCTCATGCGCGATGCGGGCCGAATCAAAGAAGTGACATTTCTTGTAGAAGGGGCAGGGCGGGCCCAGCGTAGTCGTGTGACTCGAGCGCACGCGGTCGATAGATTCGTCGAGCGCCGGAAAGAGGTTGCGCAGGTAGCGCGAGATTTTTTCAAGTTCGACCACGGGCTCGACCTTTTCGAGGATGGCAAGGTAGGCCGACGCCCATTTTTCTTCGAGACTGTGCGAAAAACCGACGGCACTCAAAAGTTCGTCGAGCTTTCGCAGGCAAAGGTAATTTTGCTGGCCCTTGACCGTCGCGGCGCGCACCGGAGTGCCCAGTAGTTTTTCGAGTTTAGGAATGTCTTTTTCAATGAGCTGGTCTTGAAGCGCCTTGCTGTGGGTCGAGACCACCAGGGGCGTGCCAGTCTCTCGTGCGCGCAAAAGTCCGGGAAGCAGGTAGGCGAGCGATTTGCCAGTGCCGGTCGGGGCTTCGATGGCGACCCGTCCGCCCCTGGACTGCGCCTCCAGCACTGCCGCTCCCATCGAAAGCTGCTGCGGCCGGAGCTCGAGCCCCTGTGACTCGGCGCCTTGCTTCAGGACGGCTTCGAGGTCGGCCGTACGGATTTTGGTGGTCTCGTTACCAGAATCTGGGCCAGATTCCGCTGCGGTCGCGCCCTGGGCTTCGTTTCTTCTCTCGTCTGCGCGCTTGAGTTCCCTCAGATCACCGCGCTCGATTTTTTCGGGCGGGCGCTCGTCAACGAGGCCGTAAAATCCCATCGGGTTCTCAAAAAACCAGCGCCAGTCCCACGCGGCCTCGTCGCGCAAAAAACCCAAAAGCAGGGCCGGAACCCACGGACGCTCCGTGCGCATGAACTCCTGCGCAAAGTTCAGAACTGCAAGCAGCGCCTCGCAGTCTTCGAGGGCGCGGTGCGAGCCCTCGAGTGACAGGCCCGCCCATTTGCGCATGGATTCCATGGAGTGCGAAGCGTGCTCTGGCAGCAAGAGCGCCAGCGGTTCGATCGAATTGATGACCCGTGGCGGCTCGCCCAGGCGATGGAGCGTATAGAGTGCGTTCAAAAATCCTTGCTCCATAGCCGCATTATGAGCAATGCAAACTGATCCCTGCAAAAAATCAACGAGCTGAGGGAGGGCCTCCGTGATGGCAGGGGCTTCTTTCACTGATTCTTCGGTGATTTTGGTGAGTCGTTGAATTTCGGGAGGGATGCGTCCCTCAGGCCGCACCAGGGTGGCAAAGCGCGATTCCTCTGTCAGTTGCCCGCTCGGTTCCACCCTGACGCGAATCGCTCCGATCTCGATGAGTTCGGAGACTCCAGGTTCGAGCCCGGTGGTTTCAAAATCCAGTAGAGTCAGCAGCATGCACCGTTTGCTAGCACAGCCTGTGTCTGCGGGGCCATGCTCAAGGAATGGGCAACTCTGTTAACTGACTTGGGCAACTTCTGTCAGATTCCGAAGAGCAAGTATCTCTATGGTGGTCCGTTCTGGCACAGTGGTTCTTCTTCTCGCTGCTCAACCCGGCAAGCCGCCTAGGGTCCTTGAGAGCCTCTCCGACGAGCGTGAAGTAGCTTTCGTTGAAGCAGTTCTGCAAGAGGGGCACCCAGATCCAGTGTGGGCCTTAAGGCATCGCCGTACGACTCAGGCTCGAGAAGAAGAAGACTTGGCTGATTATATTGAGGGTCTCGTGAGCGAACCTCACTGCAAGATCGAAATCCTCGAGCATGCAAGCCAATGGTTTCAGTCCCGTCTTCAGCTTGAGCGATTTCAAAATGCAGAGTCTCGAGCAAGGGACATTATTGTTGAATACGCTCTCAAAATTTATCAAGAGGATCCTTCAAGGGTTGATTTTGTTCTGAGCGCCCCGACCGCTGAGGTCCGGGTCCGGATTCATCTCGTTGAGTTCACGGCATTATCAGAAGCAAGTTAGCTTCAAAAAAGTTCTAAAAAGTCATTGTCCCGCAGCCCTCTAGACAGTAGGTTTTGCCCTCAAACCAACTTCAAGAGCAGGCAGGGGGGCGGGTCTCCAATGAAATTTTCACGCAGGGTCGTTCTTTTTTTAGCGTTTTTAACCGTAGGAGCAGCCAGTGGAGGCCTGGGTTCCAGCTGGGCGCGTGAGGGTCGCCCGGAGGACGGTTCGATTCCTCAGTGTCTCTCAAAGGATGCTGCAGCTCTGCCGGTCGACAATGAGAGGGTTCTTCGATTCAAAAAGACTACGCCTAACCAGTATTTTGATCGAGCCTATATCGAGGGGACGGTCACTCGCGAATTTGCTGGTGACAAATCTCACGCCCACTTTGAAGTCCGAATCGGACCAGAAGAGGGGGATGTGATTGAAGTCGTTTTCAATCGGGACTTTGGAAAGCCTGACCCCTCCATTGGCGACTCTGCGATGGCGTGCGGAGATTACATCACATCGATCGCGCCTACGAATCGTTACAAGGCATCGCCTTCAGGTGCGATTGTTCATTGGGTGCATGAAAATTCTCGTGGGGGGCCTCACCCAGATGGGTTCGTTGTGTTAAGGGGCAAGGAGCTCTACGGATATGGGCAGCGGGCCTATCCTGTCGTTCGAAATCAGCAGCCGAAAACAGTAGTAGAAAACAGTAGACAGTAGAAAGACTAGAAGTGAGTGCAGTTCCTGATTCGTCTTTACCTGAAACCCTGACTTCTGCTGAGCAAGTGGCGGGGCTTGCTCGGAGGCTTGAGTCAGAGACAATGGTGGCGCTCGATACCGAGTTTATTCGGGAGACCACTTTTTTTCCGACGGTCGAAATCATTCAGGTAGCCACTCGAGATACGTCCTGGCTGATTGATGCGCAGGCTTTCAAAAAGCGTGGCAAACAAGGAAGAGACGAGCTCGAGCCTTTTTTGGCAATCCTTCGTAATCCCAAAATCCTTAAAATTCTTCACGCAGCACAGGGCGATCAAGAGTGTTTTTTTACAGGCTTTGGAGCTCTGGCGTCGCCTTCGATAGATACCGCTGTAGCGGCTTCTCTTTGTGGGTACGGCGATTCAGTGGGGCTCGGAAACCTGTTAAAGTCCGTCCTCGGAATTCAGCTCAAAAAAGGCCATGCGCGCACGAATTGGTCGGTGAGGCCGCTACCCGCTCAGCTATTGGAGTATGCCCACGCGGATGTGGCGCATCTGGTGGAGCTTGCTGAAAATCTTCTGGCTCAGCTCGATCAACGGGGTAGGCGGCGATGGGCACTGGACCTCACTGCGCGCTGGGAAAGGCCCGAAGTCTATGACGTTCCCGCCGAGGACCTTGCACTGAGGCTTGCCGTGGGAGGAAAGTTAGACCCCGTTGGTTTTTCCGCGCTCCTGGGACTCATGCAGTGGCGTGAGACCCGAGTGCGGCAGCTCAACTTGCCTCGAAAATGGGTGGCTGATGACGCGGTGCTTGTCGATTTGGCACGAGTCAGGCCCAAAGACCTTGAGCATTTGGGAAGTTTTCGGGGGCTCAATAAAGGCGAGCTGAAGCACTCAGGCGAAGAAATTTTAAACGCTCTGCGCAAAGCTGAGTCTGAGGGGGGAAAGAAACTTCCGCCTCGGGGGCCTAAACAAGATCAGCCCAGTGCAGGGGAGCTGCAGGTGTTGGATCTTCTTAAGTGTTACGTCGGAATTTTGGCCGATCGGCACCAAATTGCAGTGAGGCACTTGGCCACAACCCATCAGCTATTAGAGCTGATTAGAAGGGCGCGGGTTGATGATCCTCTAGAATGGGTGAAGCTCGAGATCTTAACTCAACCTGCTGCAGAGCTTGTAGGGGGCGAGGTTTGGGATTTTTTGAACGGTCGGCGCGCACTCTCGGTAGAGGTCCCCACTCCACCTCGGTCTCGGCTTGGGGTAAAGATCGTCACACCTTCTTAATCTTGGAGAATCGCAAATGTTGTGGACCAGCGTTCAGCAGTTCCTTCCGATTTTGATCCTGATTGTAGTGATTTATTTTGTGCTCTCGAGGCTTCCCAAAGTGGAGCTCGGGCACTCAGAAGAGCTGCTTCGGAGACGAAGGTTGAACTGGCTCCCCTTGGGCTTGACTTACGCTTTTTTGTACATGGGCAGGTACAATCTGACTGTGGCCAAAAACGCTTTGGGCGATGTGATCTCCAACGCTGATTTTGGAACCATCTTTGGAGTTGGGACTTGGGTTTACGGACTTTCATTTATCATTAACGGCCCCCTGACCGACCGATGGGGCGGACGCAAGACCATTTTGATTGCAGCCGTCGGCTCGGCGCTTGCTAACTTGGCCATGGCATTCGTGGTTTACTTTCAAGCAGTCGATATCGTGCCTGCCCTCGTGCTCTGCTACGCCATCAACATGTATTTTCAGAGTTTTGGTGCCGTATCGATCGTCAAAGTGAATGCCGCTTGGTTTCATTTGCGGGAGCGCGGTACCTTTGGCGGTATTTTTGGAATTCTCATTTCGTTAGGAATCTACTTTGCGTTTGATATCGGGAGCCTGATTGTCAAGAACGCTCCGGTGCACATGGTCTTTGTTGTCCCCATGTGCCTGCTCCTCGTTTTTGCCGTGATTGATTATTTCTTGGTCTTTGACAGTCCCGGAGACGTGGGGCTCAAAGATTTTGATGCGGGTGATGCTTCGAGTGGTGACAAGGGTCCGAGGCTGGGCGCCCTCGAAGTGGCCAAGCGCATGGCCTCAAATCCTGTGATCGTGACGATTGCCCTCATTGAGTTTTGCTCCGGGTTTCTGCGCAACGCGGTCATGCAGTGGTACATCATTTTTGCCAAGCAGACGGGTCAGATGACTCAGTTCGTGGCGGCCAACTGGGGGTTGACCAATTGTGTGGCCGGAATTCTAGGTGGAGTTTTTGCTGGAACCATTTCTGACAAAATTTTTCACTCGCGGCGTGGACCGGTTTCCTCAATTCTCTACGGTATTTTGTTCGTAGGAAGCGGCTTCTGTGTGGCGTTTCTGACTTCGCCCCTGCTGGGCTGGGTGGTGAGCTTCATGATGCTGGCTGTGATTGGCGTACATGGAATGCTCTCGGCTACTGCCTCGATGGACTTTGCTGGAAAGAGAAACGTAGGCGTAGCTGTCGGATTGATCGACGGAATGGTTTACCTTGGGACTGGGCTCCAGGCAGTTGTCTACGGTGCAATCTTGCCCTCTGGTGAAGAGGCCAAAGATCCAGCCAACTGGTGGCTCTGGCCGATTGCCATGATTCCACTTGCAGGTGCTGGAGTTTGGATGGCAGCTCGGCTCTGGAATGCCCGACCGGTACCCGTGGGCCGGCAGATGCCTCACTTTGAAGCAACCGACTCTGCAAAAGCTTGATTGGGTTCGGCGCTTGCACCGGCTTGGGTGCAAGGGAGAACTCGATCATGAAAACTTTTTTGTTAAGATACTGTTCCGTTGTTTTGCCCACTTTGGTGGTGGGGATTGGAGGAGTCGCGCAGCCACTGCAGTCGGCTCATGCTGCTCCGGCAGTTTTGGCAGAATCCGAGGAGCCTTCGATCGCTGCCACCACTGAGCGAACTGAAAGAGAAGTCACTCGGGGTTACTTGGAAAAAGAAATCGTTGGAATCAAGCCCCAGGCCGGCATGGTGGTCTTTAATAACAGCAATGGAGACACGGATTCACGAGCCGCAATGGCTTTGATTCTAGAAATGAATGCGGTCAGTACCTTTTACAAAGGAAATCGCGGCCTCAAGCAGTGGTATATCGGCCCTTCGAGCGGCCTCCTGTACTCTCACCTGGGTAATCCAAGTTCTAATTTTTTTGGGGGTGATCCATCAGGAGTTCGCGGCGCGCAAGGTGGATCTAATTTCTTGATCGTGCCTGTGAACCTCAAGGTGGGCTACCTCTGGCCCGATTCTGAGTTGCGTGTCAGTGTTCGCGCAGGTGGAAACTTTACCTACCGTTCTGTGGCTGAGTCTCTCAACTTTGGTTCGGCTACTTCAGCTGGAGCAGGTTCAGTTTGGAGAATGTACCCCAACATCGGGGCAGATATCGAAGTAGGTAAGCTCACCATTCGCCCTGACCTCACGCTTACCCCTGGAGACGAGTTCTTCTCGGGTACGATCGGATACAATATTTCGCTAGGCTAGGAGACTGGCAGCGCAATAAAGATTCGATCTCCCGGGCCCCTCTGCACTAAAAGCAGAAGGGGCCCGGGTTTATTTTTTTCTGGGTTCATTGCCTTGAGGTGAAGATTGATGGACGTCTCCAGCTTTTCGGCATCGGTTGTGGTTTGTTGGTTCATGGCAAGGATTACGTCTCCAGTGTTGAGTCCGGCCCGGGCAGCTGGGCTTCCGGGAGTGATTTGAGAAATCAAAACACCGTTGTTTCGAGAGAGCTCGAGGAGATCTCTTAAGTCACTGGGTAAGTTTTGAAGCGCAAGCCCCAGCTCTCGAGTTGAACTGGGTGGGGCGTCGGGTTTCTTTGAGGGGATGCTAGGTTGATGGGGTCTCTCAGCGATTTCGATTTGCCCTGATTTCTTTTTTCCATTTCGAAGAAATTGTAGCTTCACTGATTGATTGACCCGGGCTCGTGAGACCAGTGTCTTAAGATGGAGAGAGTCTCGAATGCTCTGGCCGTCAAAATCCACCAGGATATCACCCGCTTTGAGCCCAGCTCGTTCTGCCGGACTGTCCACTCTCACATCACTCAGCAACGCGCCATTTAACCTCGAAGCATGCAGCAGCTTTGAGAGGTCGGTATCCAGACTTTGTGCGGTGACACCGATCCAGCCTCTGACGATTCGCCCCTGGCTCAGGAGCTCTTGGGTGATTTGACTGACGATTCGGCTCGGGATGGCAAAGCCGATCCCGATAAAACCGCCGCTTTGAGAAAAGATCGCAGCATTCAGGCCAATCATTTGGCCCTGTGCGTTGAGTAGAGGTCCTCCAGAATTGCCGGGGTTGATTGCTGCATCGGTCTGAATCATGTCCTCAACCTCGGGCCCATTTTCTCCGGGCGCTCCGGCCACTGCGCCTAGGCTTGACCCGTTGCGGCCCCGGGCGCTGATGATTCCGGAGGTGACGGAGTGTTGAAATCCAAACGGATTTCCGACAGCGAGCACTGGGTCTCCCGCACGAGTTTTGTCAGAGTCTCCCAGAGTGACAGGAAATAGCTGGGGCCATCCTGGCTGATCAGGCTGTGATTTTTCGAGTTGAATCAGTGCAATGTCAGTCGGTGGATCAAAGGCCAGTACCTTGGCAGGGTAGGGCTGTGTGTTGCCAAAAAAAGTGACGCTGAG
>JBKCVM010000008.1:0-2565 GCA_046317855.1 Oligoflexia bacterium | reverse complement strand
CCAAGGTCGCACTGGAGGCGATCAAAGGTCAGCGGACGATAAACGAGATTGCCAGCGACTATGAGCTACACCCGAATCTGGTGAACCAATGGAAGCGGCAGGCAATCGAGAAAATGCAGGAGGCCTTCTCGTCAAAACAGGGTCGTGAGGCTGAAAAAGTAGAGGAGTTGAGGGACAGGCTTTACCGCGAAATCGGACAGCTCAAGGTCGAGTTGGACTGGCTCAAAAAAAAATCAGGGATCCACAGTTGAGCAGAAGCGGCTGATGATTGACCCACACAACAAAACGATCAGCATCGGAAGACAGTGTGAGCTGGTAGGGCTGTCCCGCGCCGGCTATTACTATGCCCCCCAGGATGAAAGCCGGGAAAACCAGGCAATCATGCGACTGATCGATGAAAAGTATACAGAGCATCCATTCTACGGGGTACGGAGAATGACCGAGTGGCTCCGTAGAGAAAAGGGTCACGAGATCAATCCCAAGCGCGTGCGCCGGCTGATGCGACTGATGAGGTTAGAGGCGATTTAGTCGTCCCTGAAAAATGTCCGCTCAAAAAGCCCTGAAATCAGCTGATAGTCGGTAAAAACTCTCCAAAGGCTTGAAAACAAGCACTGAGAGCCAGTTTTGCAAGGCATAAGAGAAAGCCCTCAAAAGCTTTCTCAAGTTGTACCCGCAACCTGAAAGGATGGCGTTAATCCGGTCTCCTTCTTTTCCCTTCAGGTGATTAGGACATAGACCGTGATCGTGTTTATCGTGGCTGATGACCAGCTCAATTGCGTTTCGTCTTTGTAGCAGCTTTTTCAACGCGCCACTGGTTTTGCGTTGACCTGTAATGTGAATTTTGACATCCGGCGGATGATAATGTTTGCCACGGTATCCACGGTCAACAACTGCCTCTTTTGGACGAATTCCAGTCAGTTGTTGAACTTGATTGATTGCTGGCTTGAGTGTTGCGCCATCATACGGGTTGTTGTGAAATGCCTGAATTCCTACAATCCAGTTGCTCTTTGAGGTTGTCGCAATCGATGTCTTGCAGCCGAATTCGTATTTCTTGTGTGCCTTTCCTTTTGCAATAGATTCAACTTCAGGCGCATGAATACTGTAAAGCTTCGGTGAGTCGTTCTTTTTTTGCTGATAAATCTGCCTGGCATTAATCAAGAGTTCTTTGAATTTCGGGGGGGGATCCTGCAGTTTTCTTTCAATATCTCGCAGCACCCTTCCCAAATAGTTTTTGAGTTTTTTGGTCTCTTTTATCGCTTTTTTGATCTGTCGATTGCGTGCAAAAACAGCCTGGTTGAACAATGCTTTTTTGCCCACTCTTTTGTAACTCTGTCGCAGTTCAATATTCGCTTTTTGAGCCTCACGAACAAGCGCCTCGCGGGCTTTTTGATACAATCTCGCGTCAGTAGGAAAAGCGATCGCCTTCTCCTGAACGGTTGTGTCGATGTTGACTTTGTCGATGTCTTTTGTGTTTAGCGCACCACTACGCTGCGCACTTGAGACGATCTCTTTGAGCATCTTCTCGATGCCATCTGATTTCATTCGTTGTCGCCACTTGACCAGCGACGTCGGATGGCAGGGAAAGTTATGCTGAAAGTATTCGTAACCACAGAAGTACTGCCAGTATGGATTTTCCACCCACTTCTCAACCACAGATTCATCACTCTCGTTGAAGGTGTGTTTGAGGTAATGGAGTCCTACCATCAATCGAGTCGGGACTCCTGGCCGGCCAACACCTTCAGTGTAGAGCGCACCGAATTGTTCATCGAAGTAGGACCATTCAATCTGCTCAGCCAACAGGCATAACGGATGTCGCAAGTTAAGCTGCTGATCAAGCCGGGATTGAAATAACTGATTCTGCAAATCGTCTGACTGACTGTCTCTTAGTTTCATCTATTTTCACCACGTTTTGCAAGGGTATCGTCAATTTCTTGCAATTTTACATGATGTCGAGCTCGATAAACATAGCATATTTATTGACTTTATCTTTTTTTCAGGGACGACTATTTGAAGAGATCCGACGTGAGTACGAACATGGAGCGGGGACAATCCAGGCGGTGGCGAAAAAGTTCGGGGTCCACAGAAGAATGGTGAGGCAGGCGCTGAAGAGCGCTGTGCCGCCGGAAAGGAAGCGGCCCGAAAAAGTGAGTCCGGTCATCTCACAAGTGAAGGGATTCATTGACGAGATTCTGGAGAGCTATCGGAAGGCGCTACGAAAGCAGAGGCATACGGCTCATCGAATCTATGATCGGATCGATAAGGAACTGAAGGTAAAAATCGGCGAATCGACGGTGGAGAGGTCGGCTATTTTCGGCGAAACCACCTGGTGCCGTTACCGGCCAGGAGCCAGCCGGAGGTGAGGAGCCTTCCATCGAGCATCGAGGTGTGGAGTGAAGGACGGGTTGTGGCCCGACAGGAGAGGATTTAAGAGCGCGGACGGCAGGTGCTCGACCTTGAGCACTATCTGGAAGCGCTGGGACGGAAGCCGGGAGCCCTTGTGGGATCGACTCCCCTCAAATTTCGGAGAACTCTGGGTCGGAAGAAACACTGAGTCCGGCGAATGAG
>JBKCVM010000007.1:0-22654 GCA_046317855.1 Oligoflexia bacterium | reverse complement strand
GGCCTGATCCTGGTCACAGGTCCCACGGGCTCCGGCAAGACCACCACCCTCGCGGCCATGCTGGAGCACATCAACCAAACGCGCGCCGAACATATCCTGACCATCGAAGATCCGATCGAATTTGTTTACCGCGATATGCGGGCTTCGATCACTCAGCGCGAACTGGGCGCCGATGCGGTCTCCCTTTATGATGCCCTTTACGCAGGACTGCGCCAGGATCCAGACGTGATTGTTGTGGGAGAAATGCGCGACTATGAAACGATGCGCGTGGCCTTGACTGCGGCAGAAACGGGCCACCTCGTCCTTTCCACACTCCACACCACAGATGCGCGGGGAACGATTGAGCGGATCCTCGATATGGTCCCGCCTGAGGCTCAAAATCAGACGCGCATTCAACTGGCCACCAGTCTGGTGGGAGTCGTCACTCAGCAGCTCGTGGCCCGAGCCGATAAAAAGGGCTGTGTGCTTGCTGCAGAGGTTCTGGTCAACTCGCCGGCAATTGAAAGCCTCATTTTAGAAAACCAAGTCGAGCGACTGCAAGACATGATCGCTACTTCAAATGATTATTACCAAATGCGGACCATGAACCAGGCTTTGCTTCAGCTTTGCCAAGAAGGGGTGATCACCAAGGCGGAGGCACTCAAGTGCTCAACCCAACCCGGCGAGCTCAATCAGCTGCTTTCTGGGATTGTGCGCGATCAGGGTTCCAGCTAGGCTGAAATCACGATGGTGCGTTGGGTTCTGGCTGGCTTTCCAGGCATTCTAGGTCTGGCGATCGTTTTTTTTGCTTTGGCGCTCACTGCGGCAAGCCCGTTCATTGCTGGGTGGAGTTCATTGATTTTTGCCGGAGTCTTGATGATGGCGTGGATCGTCATCGTGCCGCGCTGGGCATTGCGAAGATTGATGGGCAAACTGACGCCCCAAGCTGAGCCGTTACTGGTTTGGAGCTGGAAGCGGGCTTTTGATGGGCTTACGAGTCCGTCTGCACCTCCAGACCTTCAGCTTTGCAAGACGCCACTTCCGATTCTGTTGGCATGGCGTCTCCCGGCCGGTAAGCCCACCCTGCTTGTTTCGAGCGGCTGGCTTTTATCGTTGGGCGAAGATGCCTTTCGGGCCGCCTGTAGACAGGCGGCTTCTCGATTTTGTGAACCTTCGTTGGGACTCGAAAGCTCTGCGGCCTTTGTGCTTTCATTCATGACGCCTTGGGTTACGCCAGGATTTTGGTCGTTTGCTTTTCTTCCGCGCTCAGACTTGAGTCGCCCAATGGGCCTCACCCCTCTTGGGTTTGCTGCGGCTCTTCCTGTCTGGATTTGGATGCGGTGGATTGCTTGGGTAGGCTTGAAAGACGGGCGCTCTGCCCTCAGCTCCGGCGCTGGGTCCCTTTTGGTCGATTGGGCAGGACCAACGGAGACTTGGCTTGGCCCGGTGTTTCATTATTTGGCTCTGCCCATTACTTCTGAGGCTGAGGTTCCACTGTCGTCTGCTGCTGAAAAATCCATCTTGTCCTGGATTCCTGCTCGGGGGTAATTGAGGGGCGTGAACCCCTCCATTGCACGTTTGGATTTCACTACGTTCGTACTATCCGTTTCTTCAGCTGCGTTTTATTCGCTGACGGGAGAGGCCAAGGTCCCTGTGGACTTAGTGATGGCGCGTCAGAATATCGATTTGCTGGAGATGCTTTCTGAAAAAACCCGCGGAAATCTGACTGAAGACGAGAAGGCGCTTTTAGAAAAGCTACTTTTCGAAGTTCGGTTGAAGTTCGTTGAGGTGCAGTCTGCCCGCGGTGGTTCAAGAGGTGAATCATGAAAAGAAGTCGAATGGTTTTTAGATTTGCCGCAAGAGTGGCCGCAACTCTGACTCTCAGTATGGCGGTGACTCTGCCCGGAGTGAGTCGCCTTGCGCTAGCTAACCCTGAAGCCAATGTTTACGTTAAGCTCGCCAAGAAAGTGGTGCCCTCGGTGGTCAATATCTCTACTCTCACGACCGTCAAGGGAAACGGCTACCCCGGCATGGGCGACCCGTTTCGTCAGTTCTTTGAAGAATTTTTTCGTTTTCATGGGGGTCGTCCTCCCGGCCGACCGGGCGACGACGAAGACCAAGACGAGGGCCCTCAGGCGGCTCCTCCTTTTCCGGGCGGCAAACAGCCCAAGGCCATGTCATTGGGGACAGGTTTCATCATCGATTCCTCAGGTCTTATTTTGACCAACAATCACGTCGTTGCAGGAGCCGATGAAATCAAGATTACTTTCACAGAAGAAGCAGATGAAAAACCCACAGACGGTGAAGTCGTTGGTCGTGATGCTGAGCTCGATGTGGCACTCATTCGAGTTAAGACCAAGCGCGAGATGAAGCCATTGGAGTTTGGTGATTCGGATGCACTTGAAGTCGGAGAGTATGTTGCCGCTGTGGGAAATCCCTTCGGTCAGGGGCACTCGGTGACTCATGGAATCATTTCTGCAAAGGGTCGCTCAGCTCCAGAGTTTCCGCTGGCCCGTTACATTCAGACAGATGCGCCCATCAATCCTGGAAACTCCGGCGGTCCGCTGGTGAACCTAAAAGGTGAGGTCATTGCCATCAATAACGCGATTGACCAGCGGGCCCAGGGCATTGGGTTTGCGATTCCGATTAACGCTGTAAAGGTGATCCTTCCCCAGCTTAAGAACAAGGGTGTAGTGACCCGGGGCTATATTGGCGTCTTAGTAAATCCACTTAGCCCAGAAATCGCTCGGCAGATCAAGGCGCCTGCCGACCTGGTGGCTCCTTTTGTCACTCATGTTTATCCAGGCGATCCTGCAGATAAGGCGGGCGTACAGGCTTACGACGTGATTTTGGAATTTGACTCCAAGCGGATCAAGTCGTTCAGCGACCTGATTGCCGCTGTGACCCTGGTGCCAGTAGGAAAAACTGTTCCCGTCAAAATTCTTAGGAGCGGAAAAGAAACGGAGCTCAAGCTCACTGTGACCGAGCGTCCTGGTCCCAAGGCTGATGGGCGTCGTGGTCGACCCGGAAAGCCTGGAAAGAAAGAAAATAAGACTGCTCCCAAAGTTGAGACCGGCATGCAGCTGGATGATCTGACGGAAGAGGCGAGCAGAGACCTGGGCTTGAGCCGCGGACAAAAAGGCGTAGTCGTTTCGATGGTGGCTTATGGCAGTCCGGCCGACGCGGCGGGTTTAATGCGAGGAGATTTGATCGTCGAAGTCGACCGTAAGGCGATCAAATCAGTCGAAGAGTTCTTTTCTGTGGTGACCTCAAAAAAGAGCTATCTACTGAGAGTGCGCAGAATCGATCCCCAAGGCCGCGATTCTTTTACCGTCATTGTGCTTGACCTGAAATAGTGCGGTTTGTCCGACTTGACGGTCCCTGTTTTGCTCCCATCTTGTGAAGCATGGACAGGGACCTCAATTCACGTAGCCAGGAACTTCTTCAAGCAGCACAGGCCGTGGCCATTCGCCACGAGCATCAAGAGCTGACGCCAGAGCACTTGCTCCAGGCTGCGCTTGCGGCCGACGGGCCTGCGGGACTTTCTGCGTGGCTCTCGGGGGCGGGTGTTCGCCTTGACGCGCTGAAGGAGCGGATTTCACAAGAGGTTTCACGGCTTCCCCGAGTCAGTGGCGGAAGTGGTCAGCTCTATCCTTCGGGTCTTTTACAGCGCCTGTTGGTCCTGGCTGCTGATGAGGCCAAGGCGCTGGGCGAAAAGGCAGCCGCACCCGAACACTTCGTGCTGGCACTCCTGCAACGCACTTTTTCTGGATCGCCTGCGGCTTTGGCATTGGTGTCAGCTGGCGCTCGTCGTGATGTGCTCGTCCAGGCCTTGAATGCACGCAAGAGCGCCCAAGCTGCTAGCGGCGTGTCCGAGGACTCGGCCATTGCAGCCTACTGTCAGGATCTGACGCAAAGGGCTCGAGAGCAAAAGCTTGATCCAGTCATCGGCCGTGATGAAGAGGTCAGGCGTGTGGTGCAGGTACTGTCTCGCCGCACCAAGAACAATCCCGTCCTGATCGGTGAGCCCGGCGTGGGCAAGACTGCAATTGCTGAGGGTTTGGCTCAGCGCATGGTGGCGGGTGATGTGCCTGAATCACTGAAGGATAAGCGCTTACTTTCGTTGGACCTCGGCGCGCTCATTGCGGGTGCAAAGTTTAGGGGTGAATTTGAGGAGCGCCTGAAAAAACTTTTATCGGAGGTGACGGCTTCAGAGGGGCAAGTGATTTTGTTCATCGACGAGCTTCATACTTTAGTTGGGGCCGGTAAGGCGGATGGAGCCATGGATGCTTCGAACATGCTCAAACCTGCACTTGCACGCGGCGAGCTCAGGTGCATCGGCGCGACAACGCTCGATGAGTACCGCAAGCATATCGAAAAAGATGCGGCTCTCGAGCGGCGCTTCCAGCCGGTGTATGTACAGCAGCCCAATGTTGAAGATACGGTCAGTATTTTGCGGGGGCTGAGGGAGCGTTACGAACTGCATCACGGAGTTCGTATTCGCGACGCAGCTTTGGTGGCCGCGGCGACTCTTTCTGATCGTTACATCACAGATCGATTTTTGCCGGATAAGGCGATTGACCTTGTGGATGAGGCGAGCGCCAGACTCAGAACTCAAATGGAATCACGTCCTGAAAAGCTCGATCAGCTCGAGCGTCGTACGCTGAGGCTTGAGGTAGAGCGTCAGGCGCTAAAAAAAGAAAAGGACGATGCGTCTCAGCGGCGGCTCACGCAGGTCGAAGAAGAGTTGGCCCGCGACAAAGAGGCTGCGGCTGAGCTGCGTAAACGCTGGGAGCAAGAAAAAACGGCTGCCCAGGGTGTTCAAGGGCTAAAGGAGCAGATCGAGCGCGTGCGATTGGAGAGCGAGCGCGCTGAGCGCGACGGTCAGCTCGAAAAGGCGGCTGAGCTCCGGTACGGCAAACTTCTATCGCTCAAACAGGAGCTCGAGCAGAGGCTCAAGCGGGGTCCGGAGGGTGAGATGCTTTTGCGGCAGGAGGTCACTGAGGCCGATATCGCTGAAGTGGTAGCGCGCTGGACGGGGGTTCCGGTCTCGCGACTGCAGGAGAGTGAACAGCAGAAGCTGCTCAAAATGGAGGAGCGGTTGGCCGAGCGAGTCGTGGGCCAGGCCCCGGCATTAAGGGCTGTGGCAGCAGCAGTACGGCGTTCACGTGCAGGGTTACAAGAAACGCACCGTCCCCTAGGCTCCTTCCTGTTTTTAGGCCCCACGGGCGTCGGCAAGACGGAGACTGCCAAGGCCCTTGCCGAGTTTTTATTTGATGACGAGCGCGCCATGGTTCGGATCGATATGAGCGAGTACATGGAACAGCACTCGGTGGCGCGTTTGATTGGGGCACCTCCTGGATACGTGGGTTACGAAGAGGGGGGCGCGCTCACTGAAGCGGTGAGGCGCAGGCCGTACTCTGTGATTCTGCTCGATGAAGTTGAAAAGGCGCATCCGGATGTTTTTAACCTGTTTTTGCAAGTTTTAGATGACGGGCGCATTACGGATGGTCAGGGGAGGACGGTCAATTTCTCAAACACGTTGATCATCCTGACTTCAAACATTGGGAGCCACCTCATTCTTGAAGAAAAGGACCCCGTCCGGCGTGAGAAGGGAATACAAGAGGCCCTGCGGCGGTCCTTTAGGCCAGAGTTCTTGAACCGGATTGACGAAGTGGTCACCTTTGCCAACTTGGAGCGCGAACAGGTGGCTCAGATCCTTAAACACTTGGTTCAGCAGCTCAACTCCCGCATCAAGGAGCGTGGGGTCGAGATTCGGCTGACTCCCGAGGCCGAGGGTTGGCTCTCAGAGCGAGGCTTTGACCGAGATTTTGGTGCCCGACCGCTCAAGAGGGTTTTTCAGCGCGAGGTCCAGGACCGCCTGGCGGTGATGTTGCTCGAGGGCAACCTCAAGCCCGGGGTTCAGGTGCGTGTTGGGGTTTCTCAGGGTCAGCTTGACTTGAAACAGGCCTGATGGCTATTTTGGGACTCAGCTAGCGCGTCAGGTTGGGGCGTCGGCAAGTGGTAAGCTAGCGGATTTTGATTCCGCCATTCGAAGGTTCGAATCCTTCCGCCCCAACCAATTCAATAAGTTTTAGGTTCTAGATTTTAGGCTCAATAAAGAGCCCCTAAACAGCTCTTACGTCGATGATCTTGAATTGATCGACGTCCACGAGTCCCTGGTCGGTGAGTTTGAGTGACGGGATCACCGGCAGGCTCAAAAACGCGAGCTGTAAAAACGGTTCTTCAAGCTCGCAGCCAATGCTCCGACTGGCGCGTTTGAGTGCGTCGAGGCGGGACTTAAGTGTGACTGGATCGCTCGTGGACATGAGTCCCCCCAGCGGTAGAGGAAGAGTCTCGATCGTTTGTCCACCGCGGGCCACGGCAAAACCTCCCCCGCACTCGATGAGTGCGGCCAGGGCAGCTCTCATATCGGCTGGATCCTTGCCAACGACGATGAGGTTATGACTGTCGTGTCCCACGCTCGAGGCAATGGCACCTTTAAGGTCTCCAAAACCAGTGACATAACCATTGGACGGTCGTGACCCTTTGCCGTGGCGCTCTAGCACGCTCAAACGACAGACTCCCGGAGCCCGATGATTCTCGACTCTTCGGCCGGTGAGAATTTTGCCTTCCTGAACTTCGATGACATGCACCTGACCTGTCGGACCCTCGAGGTCATGAGTTTGGGGTGCCACTGCTCGGACGGAGTTTTCAAACTGGGGTACCACCGTGGACACGCTGGCAAGTTCACCCACCAAGCGTCCTGCCTTTAAAACTGAATGAATCGCAGTGCTGGCTGGGTCATCGAGAACGACGAGGTCGGCGCGATAGCCAGGAGCGATCGCACCCACACGTTCAAGTCCATAGTGACGGGCAACACTCCACGAGGCGGCACGATAGACCACCTCGGGGCGAACCCCCCGATGAATGGCGGTACGGACTAAGTGATCGATGTGACCTTGAGTGGCGATGTCGTACGGGTTGCGGTCATCGGTGCAAAAGCCAAGACTGGTCGAGGTTTCAAGAGTCAGGAGCGGAATGAGTGCGTCGAGGTCCTTGGCAACACTCCCTTCGCGGATCCAGACCGCTAGGCCCTTGGTCAGTTTTTCACGAGCTTCTTCGAGTTCGGAGCTTTCGTGGCAGCTTGAAATTCCGGTGGCCGCGTAGGCCGAGAGTTTCTGGCCCCGAAGCAGAGGGCAGTGACCATCGATCGGTTTCGAGGCGAAAGCCTCGAGTTTGGCAAGGATGTCCTCGTCCTTATGGAGGACCCCTGGCATGTTCATCATCTCTGCAAGGCCCAGCGCTCGAGGGTGCGAGGTGAGGCGGACCAGGTCGGCAGCGCGGATGGTGCCCCCCCCGTTGGTTTCCATGTGCGTTGCAGGCACGCATGAGCTCAGCATCACATGAAGATCCATGTTGAGGCCGGTTGCCGCGTCCAAGAAGTACTGGATTCCAGATATTCCTTGGACATTGGCAAGCTCATGAGGATCGCAGATGGCCGAGGTCGTGCCGCACTTCAGCACGGCGGCTTCAAAGTGCGAAGGAATCATGAGGGAGCTTTCAACATGTACGTGAGCGTCGATCCAGCCAGGAACCACGGTTCGGCCTTTTAGATCCAGCTCGCGAGCCCCTTTCAGACCCGCTTCAAGTCCCACTACAACGCCGTCGATGATGGCAATCTCACCCTCTTTAAAGGTGCAGCCAAAAACATCCAGAAAACGACAATTTTTGAGAACCACATCACAAGAGATGCGGCCTAGGGCCGCGTCAATTCGTCGCTGCATGAGTTTCGTGGAGAGTGTCATCCGTTTGATCCTAGCACTCCCCTTGGCAGTCCCGCCATCCTGCGGTAGCCCTGGAGTCCATGGTGTTGTCACAACAAATTGGACGCTCCGCTCTCCGAAAAGAAGGACCCCAAAAGGTTACGGGCAAAGCGAGGTACATTGATGACCTGCCGTTTGAGGGCGCGCTCCACGGCACTACAGTTCGAAGTACGATTGCTCGCGGGCGCATTCATCAGATCCACTTTGAGGGCAATATTCGTTGGGACGAGTTCACGATTGTGACGGCGAGGGACATTCCAGGTAAGAATAGTGTCGCGCTGATCCTGGATGATCAACCCTATTTGGCAGATCAGTGGATCAACCATCCTGAGGAGGCCGTGGTGTTGCTTGCGCACCCAGATCCATACCTCCTTGAAGAGGCCCGCAAGTGTGTGCGCATCGAAGCTGAACCCCTCCCAGCCTGTTTTACCATCGATGATGCGCTCGCTGCTCGACCGCTGATTTGGGGTAAAAACAACATCTTCAAATCTTATGAGGTAAAAAAAGGAGACCTGGCCTCCGTCTGGTCTAAGGCTGAGCACATCATCGAAGGTGAGTATTTTACCGAGGCGCAGGAGCAGCTTTACATTGAGAACAATGGCATGGTCGCTGTGGCAAACCCTGAAGAGGGGGTGACCATCTGGGGCTCGATGCAATGTCCTTACTATGTGCACAAAGCATTGCTCCCTCTTTTTGGGCTTCCGCCTGAGAAGATCCGAGTCATTCAGGCCGAGACCGGCGGTGGATTTGGCGGAAAAGAAGAGTATCCGTCGATGTTAGCTGGCCATGCAGCACTGCTTGCGTGGAAATCTGGAAAACCCGTCAAGATGATCTACGACCGGGCCGAGGACATGGCGGCGACCACTAAGCGCCATCCTTCACGAACCCGTCACAAGACAGCCGTTTCAAAAGACGGAAAGATCCTCGGCATGGAAATCGATTTCGTGATTGACGGGGGTGCCTACGCAACACTTTCTTCAGTGGTACTCTCGCGCGGAACCATTCATGCAGTAGGTCCCTATCTCGTACCCCATGTTTCAATTTACGCGCGTGCAGTTGCGACGAACGTTCCCCCTCAGGGGGCTTTTCGAGGGTTTGGAGCACCCCAGAGTATCTTTGCTCTTGAGCGTCACATGGACAAGATTGCTAAAACTCTAGGCCTGAGTCCCGAAGAGTTGAGGCGTCGTAATTTTTTGAAGCCTGGCGAGCTGACGGCCACGTCTCAAGTGGTTCGTGATCCGATTGACATGACGGCGCTGCTTGGAAGAGCACTCGAGCTTTCAGACTATCAGGCAAAAAAGACTAAGTTTGAAAAAGAAAACTTAAAGCCCGGGCCAGTAAAAAAAGGAATTGGCTTGGCCACCTTTATGCACGGTTCGGGTTTCACTGGCTCGGGTGAAAAGACTCTAGCTTCAGTCGTTGGTATCGAGGGAACCCCCGAAGGCAAGGTGCGCGTCCTTGCTGCGAGCACTGAGATCGGTCAGGGAACCAACACCATTTTCTCTCAAATCGCAGCCGATGCGCTTGGTATCGAGGATTCTGCAGTGGATGTTTTGCAGCCTGATACACGGTTCGTACCCAACAGTGGGCCCACAGTGGCATCTCGCACGGTGATGGTTGTTGGAAAGCTCGTTGAAAACGCAGCCACGGGTTTTAAGCACATTTTGCAGAAGTCAGGATTGTTAGGCGATACTTACACTACTGCCCAATTCATGGCTGCGTGTCGTAGGTATCGAGATCAGTTTGGAGAGCTCAAGGCCTTTGCGACGTACAAACAGCCTTCGTATATCAATTGGGACGACGAAAAGTATCAAGGTGATGCTTATGGGGCCTACGCTTGGGCAGTTTACGTCGCTGAAGTCAGCGTGGATACCCTGACCTATGAGGTGACCGTGGATGATTTCGTGGCACTGCAAGAGGTCGGCAAAGTAGTGAATCCGGTACTTGCAGCGGGCCAGATCGAAGGCGGAGTGGCGCAGGGGATTGGCTACGCACTCTATGAGAAGGTCATTTACAAGGATGGGCGGATGGCTAACAACCGAATGACCAACTACATCGTGCCCACTGCTGCCGATACTCCACCGATTAGAGTCTACTTCGAGGAGCAGCCGTACGAAAACGGACCTGGCGGAGCCAAGGGCATCGGAGAGCTTCCGATGGACGGCCCGGCTCCGGCCATCCTCAATGCCGTCGAAATGGCAACCGGGATACCGGTCAATGCCATTCCACTTTTGCCTGAAGACCTTTTGCGTAAGATGGAGGCTCTTCAGTGAAACCCGCTCAGTCTCAGGTTCAGATCAGTTTTACGGTCAATGGCACTCGGCATATCATCGATGCCCCACCGATGAGCCGGCTTCTTGATGTGTTGCGCCAGGAGCTGGGCCTCTTTGGAACCAAAGAGGGGTGCGGCGAGGGCGAGTGCGGTGCTTGCTCTGTGATGATGAACGGCAGATTGGTGAACTCGTGTCTGGTGCCAGTACTACAGGCTGAAGGCACCACTCTCATTACTATTGAGGGCGTGGGCACAGAGCAGAAGTTGCACCCCGTTCAGCAGGCATTTCTAGAATGTGGTGGCGCTCAGTGCGGGATCTGCACGCCTGGGATGGTGCTTGCGGCGGTGAATTTACTTACTAAGAACCCCAATCCTACGGATCAGGAAATCAAGACCGGTCTGGCGGGAAATATCTGCCGCTGCACGGGCTACATGAAGATTTTTGATTCTGTCCGAAAAGCTGCAGAAATCGGGTCAGGCGGTGGGACGTGAGGGGTAATCTTCCTGCGTTTGAAATGAAAGCGCCGCGCTCGTTGCATGAAGCGCTCGCGCTATTAGCTAAGAATCCAGGAGAGTGGCGCCCTTTTGCTGGCGGCACAGATCTCATGGTGCTCATTGAATCGGGACATCTTGCACCAGCAAAGTTTGTGAGTCTTTGGGGCCTGCCCGGAATGAATGCCATTGAGGTCACGCCGCACGAGGTGGCCATTGGGGCTCTAGCGACTTACACGGATGTGATCGAGAATTCTGTGCTTCGGGCGGAGTTTCCAAATCTCTGTGAAGCGGCCCGCGAGACGGGTGCTGTCGCTATCCAGAACCGGGGAACGATCGGCGGTAACATTGCAAATGCCTCACCTGCCGCAGACACCCCCCCCTCCCTACTCGTCTATGGTGCACGGGTTGAACTCCTTTCGAGCTCAGGGATGCGAGTGGTGCCTTATGACAAATTTCATACGGGTTATAAAAAAACGGTGATGCGATCCGATGAAATCATTCATCGCGTGCTGCTGGACCGATCTACGTCAGGCTTGACTCACTATTATCGCAAGGTGGGCACGCGCAAAGCACAGGCGATCTCCAAGGTTTGCTTTTCTGGGGTGCTTTTGAAAACGGGCAGTGCTGGCACAGGGCCAAAAATTGCGGATGTACGGATTGCCCTCGGTAGCGTGTCGGCTACCCCGATGCGCGCTCACAAGACTGAGGCTAGCCTTCGTGGAAGGGTGATTGATTCGTCGCTCTTGGATACAGCCAAGGCAGAGCTTGCACGCGAGATTTCTCCTATTGATGACATTCGCTCTAACCGGGAGTATCGGCTGCGGGTGGCCCAAAACCTTCTAGGCGAGTTTCTTTGCCGGTAATTTATGTCGTGGGATTGGATTAGTAAACTTGAAGCAATGCGGCGCTCAGCTACTCCGGTGGTGGCGGTGACCGTCACTGCGACCTCGGGTTCTGTGCCGCGAGAGCCCGGAGCCAAAATGCTCGTGTGCGGGGACGGTACTTTTTTTGGAACCATTGGCGGAGGCCACTTAGAAAGTTTGGCCATTCGGGACGCAGTTCTAGCACTCAAGTCTGGAGAATCGCGGACGATCAAGTATCCCCTGGGTGCAAAAACAGGACAGTGTTGTGGTGGAGTGGTGGACCTCTTTTTTGAAGTGCTCAATAACGGACCCAATCTTTATTTGTTCGGTGCTGGCCATGTCGGTCATGCTGTAGCGCGTACTCTGGAGGGAACCCCTTTTAGAGTGCATGTGATCGATGAGCGATCTGAGTGGGTTCAGTCGGCAGCGCTTTCGGCCGCGGCTGTTCGACATGAGTGTGAATGGGAAGACTTCGTCGATTCTGCAAGGTGGGACGCTCAAAATACGTATGTGTCTGTGATGACGTTTAGGCACGACACTGACGAAAAAATCATCGAAGACATCCTGCGTAAGAAAAGACCTGCTCGTTATGTGGGCCTGATTGGGAGCGCGGCAAAGTGGAAAAAATTCAAACTGCGCTTGACACAAAGAGGTCTACCCGAGGGAGAGCTGGAACGTGTAACATCTCCGATTGGAGTCGAAACTGGCGGCAAGGCACCCCAAGAAATCGCAATCAGCCTTGGGGCCCAACTTTTGAGGATCCACTATGGCAGACACACCGGTCGTGATGCTGGCAGCGGGCAGGTCTTCGAGAACGGGGAGCGCGGGGCTCCCCAAGGGACTGATCGAGGTCCAGGGAAAGCCTTGGATCTTGGGTCAGCTTGAAGCGCTCAAGCGAGCCGGATTGAGTCGTGTTTTCGTCGTTTTGGGACACCAAAAAGAAGTTTACGAGAAAGTGCTGGGCACTCATCGGAACTTTACCGAGCGGAGCGGTGTCGAGGTGCACCTCGTTCATAATCCAGATCCGGACCGTGGATCTTTTTCGTCGCTTCAGTGTGGGCTGAGGGCCGTTGGACTGCGGGGCGCCTGGGTGCTTCCGGTCGACGTGCCTTGTCCTACGCGTGCGGTTTGGGAAAGCCTAGAGCAAGAAGCTTTGGTTCGATCTGCAGATGCTGCACTTCCAGTCCACTCGGGACGCGGTGGGCACCCTGTTCTGATCTCAGAGTCTTTTGTTTGCCGCCTCTTGGATCTTTCTCCAGACTCAAAAGAATCCAGGCTGGATCATCAGATTCATGCACTCTCGCCGCACCAGGTAGCGCGCGTAGAAGTAACCGATGAGCGAGTGTTGGCAAATTTGAATACTCTTGCTGACTTTGCCAGCCTTGCAGGTTGAGCCGCAAACCTTAGCGAATTGGAACGCGAACGATTCTGGCCGTGTCGTATCCTTGGTCCTTAAGGCGGGCCAGGATGCCATTCCAGGTTTCTTCAGAAATCGATTTGGTCCGCGCCATGATCCAGACATAGTCGCGCGAGGGATAACCAATGACCGTGTAGCTTCCGTCCTGTGCGAGATCGATGACTAGGTAAGGGAGCTTGAGTGGAATGAAACCCAAAATTTTCATTTTCACTCGCCATTCGGAGTTGATTCCGGGGTTCTGGATAAAGCCCGTGAAGTGATGCACCTCACGCGGGCCATCAAATGAATCCTTATTGCAAGAAAACGTAATGGCAACTGTGCCGTCTTCTTGAAGGGCGTACTGTTCCAGCGCGTTGTGGCAGCCTTCTTCAGTAGAGCTAGGGATGTTTCCTAGAACATGCCAATCGCCCATGAATGCTTTGAGATCAACTCGGTCCACAAGCTTGAGCGGAGGTTGCTTGGAACCTCCAAAACCAAACGAGACGAGAGCTGCCAACACCGCAAAAAAAGCGTTTTTACTGTTCATGTTTCTTAGGCTTGAGCCTTCTCCTTGGGGGGCTTGTAATAAACTTCCTGGTGGATGTCGGCTTTCTCGACCCCATGGGCTGCCAGGAGGTGTTTAACTTCTTCGATCATGGCGCCATTTCCGCACAGATAATAGTCCGTAACTCGCCATGGAAAGTCATTTCCCAGAGACCTGAGATAATCCGTCACTCGGCCTTTAAAGCCGCGCCAATTTCCCTTGGGACGAGAAACTGCGCAAACGAACTTCATCGCTGGAACTTTCAGGTGGCTCAGCTCAGCCTCATAGAGAACTTCAGACTCGTCACTTACACCTAACAGACAGGTGGTGCTTGCCGGAGGCGAAACCTGATATTCACGTGAGAGCATCATCGAACGAAACGGGGCGATGCCGGTGCCTGTTGCAATAAAGCAGGCGTGTCGGCCGGGTCGAGGTTCAAACGTAAAGTCACCGTAGGGAGCCAAGCCTTTAAATGCGCTTCCAGGACGGAGTGAATTAAGAAAGTTGGTCCCTGGTCCGCCCTGAACCAATTTGATGCAGAGCTCGACCTGGGGACTTTCTGGAGCAGAAGCGATTGAGTAAGCGCGCCTGAGATCGCGGCCACCGGGGCCGGCGCCAGGAATCACACAGCTAATGAATTGCCCTGCTTTAAACTGAAAAGAGGGTTCGGCCTGAAAGACGAGTTCAAAAACAGTGGGAGTCAGGTTTCTAAAACTTTGAACAACACAGCGAACTTCTTGGGCGGCCATGCCCGATCTCTACCTTAGGAGAGGGGCTGCCGTCACCGGATAATGAAGGTTCGGCTGGGGCTAGGCGCACTTGTGGCGCCCCGCGAAATAGCCTTCACCCGCCAATGATAGGTCCCGGGTTGAGGGAGTGGGATGACTTGAAAGTTTTCTCGGACGCGTTTTTTGAGCCAAATTTTGTCAAAGCCTGGATCTTCTGAAATCTCGAGCTCATAAGATTGTGTGAAATGGGTTTTTTGCCAGGTCATCAGCAGGCGGCCCTCTTGGGTCCTTTGGATGATGAATTCATCCAAAGGTTCAACGAGCTTGGGAGGGAGAAACTCAAATCCAAAGGTGTCTAGCGGCGATCGCACGTAGAATCCGTTGGGGAGCAGAGCCAAGACCCGATAGTCAAAGCGGCCTAGCACGAGCTTTTCCCGGTTAAAGGTATATTGGGTTTCACTGAGTGAGCGCTCGAGTAAGGGTTGGGTCGGGTCGTTGGCAGGGTAGATTTGGACTTTGTATTGGGTCGTGCCAGCTATCGGTTTCCACCTCAGTGTGATCCCACCAAAGGTCTTGAGTAGCCGCCCGTTGAATTGGTTATTTTCAAGCTCGGTGCCACTGATCAGTGGCTTAAAGAGCTCAAGGCCATCGATCTCGGGTAGCACTTTAAAGTCTGAGCTTGCCAGCTGTCTTCGAGTTTCATTTTCGTAGAGAATCCATTGGTAGGCGCCAGGCTGACCCAGCTTGACTCGCACACTTGCGCTGCCGTTGAGCGCATCGACATGACTCTGAAAGACAGGCGTGCGCAAAGTTCCGCGATCGATGCGCAGGAGTTTAATCCAGACTTTTGCCGAGGGCAGATTGGTCCGCCACTGTAGGCTCAATGTCAGCTCAGGCTTAGAGATTCCCGGCGCCAAGCTTGCGATGCTGAGGCTTGAACCCTTGGCAGGCAGAAGTGGTACGGCCGTAAGCTGCGGTGGTGGCGGAGCGACCGAGGGCGAAGGACTTGGAGAGGGTGCCAGAGCGATGGCTGCGGGCGGAGCCGGAGCAACCACCGGAACGGGAGGAGCTGGAGAAATGAGCGGAACCGGTGGGATAATCGCAGGCTTTGCGGGCTGCATGAGTTTTTCTTCGATGCGCTGTTTTCCTAGACCGGAGAGTGTCGTGCTCTTTCCGGTGCTTGTCTTGATCACCACATTTGGGTTCTTTGCACTTCCGGACAGGGATCCTTGGATGAGCTCTAGGTTGGTCCGGCGGCTGATCCCTGCGAGAGAGATCTGCGAGTCGAAAGTGAGTTTGACCATCGTGTTGGGGGCAAGCAGGATCTCTCCCCCATCCACCAGCTGAATTTCTGCTTCAACATCTGGACCCGTGACCAAAGTATCCAGGTGAAAGAGAGAATCTCCCGTAGAGACCTGCTGAAACTCCGCTTGGCTGGCCTTTTGGCGACGGACCTTGCCGGATGAGCGTTTAAGCGTGCCGGCAGGCCGCGTGGACTGAGCCTCTTGGAGGCCAAAAAAGTATCGACGAATGACAGGAAAATCGGTCACGTAAAAATAAAAAGATACTGCAAAGACGACCGCAAACAGACCGAGCAGGACATATTCCCACGGACGTAATCGCGATCCTCGCTCTTGGGTCGTCGAGATCATTTGATCTTAACCACTGCCAGGGTTACGTCATCGTCGAGGTCTTTGCCTAAATTGTGAGCCAGAAACTCTTGCATGAGGGAGCTCACCACTGCCTCCGGGCCTTGCGCCACCGTCCCCTCCACGTTTTTCCGCACCCTTTTTTTTCCGAACATTTCACCGCTTCGGTCTTTTCCTTCCATGACGCCATCGGTGTACATAAAGAGCACGTCTCCGGAGGCGATCTCTAGAGTCTTCTCAGGATAAGGACCCACATCTCTGGTTTCTCCGACGCGAGGACCGTCAGCAGTCAAGCTGACGAGGCGCGGTTTGCCGGAGTCGATCGAACGAAAGAGCCAGGGAGGGTTATGACCTGCGCTGGCATGGGTAAGTTTCATTTCGTTGAAGTCGATGACACAAACGAAGAAAGTCATCATGATCTGGCCCAGGGCGGCCTCATTAATGACTCGGTTTGCAAAGGCAAGCATGGCCCCAGGTGAGAATGAAAAATCGGGATCCTCTTGTGCAAGTTTATGCATCACACTAAAGCAGCTGCGTGCCGACGCAGTGATGAGCGCACTGGGCATCCCGTGTCCGGTCGCGTCTGCGATCATCAGGCAGAGTTTGCCCCGCACTTCAAAGAACCCCCACCAGTCGCCGCCGCACTGAGATGCTGACTGATAGTGGCTGTGAATCAGAAAGCGTTCAGTTTCATGTTTTTTTTCTGGAAAAAGCGTCTTCTGAACAGTCGATGCAATAGCCATCTCATTTTCGAGATGCACTTTCTTCATGCTCTCTTCAATCAGCTCACTGATTTTACGAGACATGACGTTGAAAGAATCCCCGAGCGCTCCGATTTCATCACTGCTCTTAGACTTGAGCTCCAGGTCAAATTTTCCGGCCGCCACCTGACGAGTGGCTTGATAGAGTGCGAGAATGGGAGCAGTTAGGCTTTTTGCAAAGAACAGAGCAAACATGACCGCGGCGGCGATACACATGAGTCCGAGCAGGGCAAACTTCTCCGTGAGGGTGTAGGTGGAGCTCATGGCCTTGCGCCAATCTGTTCGTGAAAGGACCACAAGCTGCCAGTTCGTTCTGTAGAAGCTGCCGAGAAATCGCCCTTTTTCATCATTGAATTCTTCGGCCCCCTCAGCGGTGCGGCTGCGGATGGCCTTCAGAAAAATGGGATCCTTTGCCAAATTTGCATTGGCAAATTGAACCGTAGAGTCGGTGTCATGAAGAACAAAACCGTCTTGGTTTGCCACGGTCACCCGAGAGCCTCGGAGCTCCTTGCCAAAGTCAGTCAGCGGGGCATAGCCGATCGCGACAGGGATTGGATTTTGGGAATTGGCTTTGCGATAGTTGAGATCGGCCCTTAAAACGGCCAGCAGTGGATCTTTACCGACGGTCGATAAGTTAATGAAGTAATATCCGTCCTTGAGCAGCGCCGGGAGGGCTACGCGCCACCAGTCGGACGAGATCGATGGGGAGTTCCCAGTTGCCTCAGCGCTAGTTTTATTGATGCGCTTTTGCGTGGAGAAAGAGAGAGACTCCCCCTGCCCTGCGAGCTTTCCTACCTCAAGCCAAGTCAGATCGGATTGATTGTCGAGGTAAGACTGAAGGGATCTTTCTTGAGGCTCGCTTAGGCCTTTCGTTTGTTCTTTGAGAGGGTCATAAGCCGCCAGGGCCACTTGAAGAGTAGAAAAAACACGGGAGCTCAGATTTACAAAGTCTCGGCCGGCCAGAACGTTCTCAGTGCCCTGGAGCTGGTAAGTGTAGGCTCGCTTGTCTTCGGTCAGCATGAAGATCGTCGAAAGGGTGAGGAAAGTGATGACGAGCAGGAGCAAGGTCACTACGCTCAGCAGCAACTTAGTGCTAAGCGAAAAAGAGACTCTAAATTGCTGTTGCTCCATTATTTCATTGTCTCTAAAATCCAGAACAAGACAATGCAGTGATTGAATGGGCAAATTCTGCCGGCTCTAGACGGTTTGCGCAAGAGGGACCATCCGTGGTGAACATCATTAAAGAACAAAAGGGCAATGTGATTTCGGTCCGGATGGTGGGCTCGGTAGAAGAGTCTGTAGAGTTCGAGCAGCTGATTGGTCCGGTGACCGGCGAGCTTCATGTGAATTGCAAAGAGATTCCAAGAATCAACTCGATCGGAGTGAAGGCCTGGATCAAATATTTTTCTGGGCTCAGTCAAAAAGGTGTCAAGCTCAAGTTCACTGAGTGCTCGACTGCCATTGTGGAGCAGATCAATCTCATTTCAAATTTTGTCAGCGGAGGAGCGGTGGAGTCGATCTACGTGCCGTTCTCGTGTACCGCTTGCAAGGGAGAGTTCATTGGTCTCTTTAAGACCGAGGATTTGAAGGCGCTCAAGCTTCAGGTCCCGGATCTCAAGTGTAGCAAGTGTGGCGGTAAGGCCGTTTTTGACGATATTCCTGAGGAATATTTTGGATTCTTAGAACGCTGACAAGCTCCAGCGGGAGATACGGTGGCTAGATCGCTGATCCTCATTTCCAGTCTTCCTGCTGACGCACAGTTTGCTGCGCAGGCGGCCGCAACTGCAGGGCTTGCATTGCGCACCGTCAAAAACCCAGCAGATGCCGTTAAACTCATTGCGGTCGAAGAGGGCTGTGTCCTGCTGGTGGATGCTTCCACTCAAGAGCTATACGCTCAATTTGAGCGGAGTGTTCAAGACACGCTTGGGCTTTTTTCCTCTCGTTTGAGCGCAAATCATATTCATTATCTGAGCTCTGCTGGCATCTACGAAGTTCCCTACCTCATTCAGAGCCCGCTTTTTGGCAGCTACATTCACAGAAATTTTGAGTTGGACCCTCATGTTGGCCAGCACTACGGAAGGTTGCTCGCCGCAACGGTCCACGACAAAGCGTTTGGAACAGAAAAACTGGTGAAGCCCGGTAGCCGGATCCAGACGATCCAACTCAAGATGGCGTTGCAGAAGCAAGAGGCGGTTGAGGCTGTACGAAATTATCTGATCGCCCTGAAATTTCAGAGTCGTATGGCCACAGTCATTGCCAACGCGGTCGACGAGATTTTGATGAATGCAATCTTTGATGCTCCCGTCGATCAAATGGGCAAGAGCATTTACGACTCTACCTCTCGGGCCACCAATTTCTTGTTAGAAGGTCAGAGAGCCGTAGAGTTGCACGTCGGCTACGATGGCCAGTACGTCACCCTGACTGCAGTAGATCAGTATGGCAGCCTGGACAAGAATCGTCTGCTTGCCGCCATCTCAAAGATTTACACTGAGCAAGAATACAAGGTGCGTTCGTCTGTCGCCGGGGCGGGGATTGGCCTAGCGAGTGTGTTTCATTCGGGTGGGAGTTTCCTTTTCTCGAGCGAGCAAGGATCTCGCACCGAAGTAACAGTGTTTTTTAGGCGATGTGAGAGTTACCGTGAGTTCAAGAGCCAATTTCGCTTTCTTTCTACTCAGTTTTATTTTTAACCCTCTTTTCTGAACCATGAAGATCATTCTTGCGTCCACTAGTCCCCGAAGAGTGCAGTTACTGGCAGCTGCAAAGATCAAGGCCAAGGCGGTTGCGCCCCTTTGTGATGAGTCGATTTTCAAGGACGAGAGTCCCCGTCGGTTAGTGAGGCGGCTTTCGCTCACTAAGGCGCACTCCGTCGCTTTACGCCTGCGCCCTTCGACGAGGCTTGGAGTCCTGGTGATTGCTGCGGATACTGTGGTGGTCGAGCCTGCCGGAAGGAGAATCCTCAATAAGCCGCGCTCGGCGACTGAGGCCAAGCGCATGTTAGGCCTAATTGCTGGACGAACACACCAAGTTCTGACCGGGTTTACGATCATTGAGCTCAAAGGGCGATCACGTCGGGTTTTGACTCGGGTGGTGAGCTCTCAGGTGACGATGAGGCAGCTCAGCCGACAGCAAATCGCAGCCTATGTCAGGACGGGTGAGCCCATGGACAAGGCGGGAGCCTACGCGGCTCAGGGCCTGGGAATGAATTTCATTACTTCGATTCGGGGTAGCTACACCAATGTGGTTGGACTGCCGATGGCCGAACTTCTCGAGGTACTTGAGAGCAAATTTGGAGTAGTGACCCTTGCTTGATCGCTACCGTGCCATTTTGAAGGCGCTTGAAGGCACGCCTGCGCGACTCATTGCGGTGAGTAAGGTTCATCCAATTGCAAAGATCGAAGAGCTTTATCACGCCGGCCAGCGGGACTTTGGAGAGAACTACGTTCAGGAGCTCTTACAAAAAGATGCAGAGTTGAAGTCCCGCGGTATCACTGACATTCGGTGGCATTTTTTGGGACATCTGCAGACCAATAAGGTGAAGAGTCTGTTGCCGGTGGTGGCTTTCATTCATTCGGTGGATTCTATAAAGCTGGCAAAAGAGGTGGCCAAGCGTGCGGTGAGTCCCGTGGATGTCTTTGTGGAGATCAATGTCGAAAATGAGTCCACTAAATCTGGTTTTTTGCCCGAGCAGATTGGGACTGCGCTTGGTGAAATCGCAGCGCTGCCCAATCTTCGGGTCCGTGGGCTCATGTGTATTCCGTCGCCCGAGGGGGGGCGCTCGGGATTGGCCTTTCGTCAGCTCAAGGCACTTCGGGATCAGCACCGCGATCTTCTCGGACCTGGGGAGCTCTCTATGGGAATGAGCGATGACTATGAATTGGCAGCCCGCGAAGGTAGCTCTTGGGTCCGCGTTGGGACCGCGCTTTTTGGTCCCAGGAACCCCTAGATTTATGCTAGGCGTCTAACCCGGGTGCCCGTAGCTCAGTTGGATAGAGCGTCAGCCTCCGGAGCTGAAGGTCACAGGTTCGACTCCTGTCGGGCACGCCATCTCAAAGAGGAGCACTTGATTGCTAGGCAATGGTCTCCGCGTGCTCACCAGCTTTAATCCATGGGCTTGGGCGTGCTTTCGAAACCAGGCTTCGTCAAAAAGGTTGACGTGTACCTTGACGAATTTTTTTTCGACTCGGTAAATCCAGCCTCCCACCCCCTGGCGAGGGGCAAGCACTACGAGTCGTCCACGATCTCGGGCTACCAGATTGCACAAGTTTGAAAATGCCGCTTCAGGGTCCAAAACAAAATCGAGGACGCCTGCGCAAACGACGATGTCGTAGGTGCGCCCAGGAGAGAAGCTCTCTACGTCACTGACGTGCGCCGCGTCGACTTTTCCCTTAAGTCTATCAATCATTCCGGGAGAAAGGTCGGTTGCTGTGACATGCTTTCCGGCTTTTTTTGCCGCAAGCGCATAGAGACCGCCACCGCAGCCGACGTCAATCATTGTGCGGGCAGAAGGATCTTCGAGGCGCGCCAAGTCAAATACAGCTTTCTGTTCACGTAAGCGGAGAAACTTGAGGGGGCCTTTGGCTACGGCCGAGTTGTAGTTTTGAGAGAGGGACTCGTAGTGAGCGATCGCTCTGAACTTGTCATCAGGCTTTACTTGAAATTCGGATTTCTTTTTTTTCAAAGTCATATTGAATGCCAGCGCCACACCGGCCACTCCTAGAAGCTGAATCGCATGATGGAGAGCCGCAATAGCTAATGCATCCGGGCCCGAAATTCCAAATCGAGTGAGAGCAAAGCTCAGTGCTGCCTCGAAGGTCCCGATATTAGCGACAGAAATAGGGACTGCAATTCCAAGATTCAAAGCCAGAAGTGATGCGAGTCCTGAGCCCAAGGAGAGCGAATAGCCTGCGGCACGGCACAGCAAAACGAGTAAGGCGAGCTCGGCGGCCCAAGCCAGGATGCCCATGAAGAGCGCGGGAAGCAGCTGACTGGGAACGGCTAAACCTGAAGCACCTGTTCGTAGCCCAGAAAAAACTTCCGCCATTTTTGACCGGGCTTGTAAACGAAAAGACTCTGGAAGCAGCGGCCAAAGCCAGCGCACCGCGGCCCCAGTAGCGCCCAACAGCACGATGGCTACTGCAGCTTGTGGAGCTGAAAAGGGTGCGCTTGGGGTTGAGGTGCCGAGGCTCTGGATTTCGTCCGCCAATCCACCCAAGAACGCAAGGCCTCCGACTAACGCAAGGGCTGCCACGTCGGCGATTTTGTCGGCAATGAAAACGCTTCCAGCTCCTGAGGTCGATCCAAGCAGGCCAACTTTCACCACATCCCCAATCCGTGCCGGGAAAGTGGAGTTAATGACTTGGCCAAAGGAGAAAATCCTGAGTGTGCGCGTCCATCCCAGTTTGCCTTCTCGAGGCAGCAAAACCCAGAGGCGGGTGCCCTGCGCCAAGACTTGTGCAATCACACAGAACAAGCCTGCCGTCAGAGCAATGGAACCGACTCGTTGAAAAGTGTTGAGGATTTCGGTGAGTTCAAACTGACCACTTTGAGAGAACAAAAAATACAGCGCGCCTAAAATGACAAAGGAGCCCAATAAAGGAACCGTTCGAGGCGTGAGGAGCGGTGCAGTCCGTTTAATGATGCTACTCATTTCTCAATGAGGCTTCTCTGATCAGGGTGTGGGAGTCAAGATGCGAGTCCGGAGCGCGCGGGAGAGTCGGTCTAGTCGGGTCTTCGAATGGCCTCGATTGCGGCTCGTGCATGGGCAGCGATTCTGCCACCGCCGAGTTTAGAGGCGAGCTGCTCGAGTGGGAGGAGCCTGACGCCTAAGAAAAGCACAAAACCTGCAGCAATGGGCCTGAGCAGGAGCCAGACCATCTGGGCCATGGGGGTCTCGGCCAAGAAAAGAAAAGCTGCCGTCAGCGCCAGAGAAAAAACAAACAGAGGGTTCATGAGATCGCGGAGAGCAAGCTTGGCAGCGTGCGTGGGTCGAGTGGGGGAGGGTCTCTCCAGTGAGAGACCCAATCGCAAGAGGGTGGAGTCATTCCGTGCAAGCCAGCCTTCAGAAGCCCGCAAACTGTGCCAGGCTACGCCTAGGGCGAGCATTAATTTGAGAGCGACCAGCATTGCTGCTAATCCAAGGAT
>JBKCVM010000006.1:0-16416 GCA_046317855.1 Oligoflexia bacterium | reverse complement strand
CACATAGGTGATGCTGAAAAACTCTTGAATCACGGGGATGGACTCGCCCAGATGAAAGCGATCGACAATGATCTGCTTGGTCCACTGATCAAGAACGAGCGTCAAGGTCGGCAGCGCAAGCAAAAGCTGATACTTCTTTTTCATAGCGAAGTTCCCCAGAGGATCACATAGCGCGGATGTCGCTGGATTTCATCGCGGTAGTTATCTGAATCAAGAATTTGAATCTGAATGTACTTTCCTAGCGGATGGCCGCGAGCCACTCGCTTGGCCTCTTCAGGCTGATCAGTGATCACTGCTACTTCGTAGCTCGAGTCAGTGGCTGCTTTACCCTCGGCCCGGGCACCCACCAAGAATCCGCGAGGACAGATGGGAGCAAGCGACAACCGAAGGCTCTCCAAATCACAGACTGCGGTTAGAATTTTAAGTGTCTCCACTCTTCCTTCATCATCTCTCAAGCGGATCGCCCTATCGTGATCGACCCAATCAATGAGACCCACGGCGCTGAGCTTTTGAAGAAGTTGCTTGAGCCCCTCCATACCGCCCATTCCGCGGACCCCTTTGACCCGGTTGGCCAACTGTCTTAACGGAAAAACGGTGGTCGGCTCAGAGAGCAAAATCCGCATCAGCTTCTGCTCTGCTGTCGCAAAGACAAGATCTTCAAAAGTCACGTCTTCTGGTTTTTTTACCCGCGAAGCCATTGTTCCCCCAATTCGTCAGCCACTTTGGCAACTGAAAGCCGGACAGAGTCAGAAAAACCAGTAGCTGACCGGCTGAAGATACGTAGAATTCCGATTTTTGGTCCGCCCACGCCCGCCCGCACATCGATGGACCAATGGCACGAGGCTCCTGAAACCGGAGTGCCGATCGAGAGCACAGATCGAGCAGACTTTTTAGGCACCCATTCGACGCGGTCAAAATCCGCAGAAAGAGACGCAACGTGACGAACGGCTGAGCCAGCAATGGCCTCTGGCTGAAGCCACACTGGCATTTCTAAAGTAATTTCTTTGCGTTTACGTGGGCGCACGCTTTGGAGTGTAACTGATTCTGGCGCCCTGCGCGAGCGACGTGCACTGCCAAATTGTTGGCTGGGGCACTTGGGCTGGGCCAGGCATTTGCATACCAGGCCGCTCGTGAAACCCTCGAAGTGGAACCGACTCTGGCCTAGGATTCCCGCTCTCTTTGCTCTACCTCTCGGTGTTTTGAGCGCCCTGGCTGGCATGAGCAGCTGTGGAATTCCGGAAGGATCACAGTCTGCAGATGATGGCTCTCCTCGTTGGGAAGGGACCATTGCTTTTGCGACTCAATGCCCATACGGAATGGTTTCGAGCACAAAGCAGGCCCCTTTGACTCTCCGAGACTGCCCAGTTGGCCTCAAGGAGCTGAAACTGATAAAGCCCCCCAGTACCTTTCTCTTTTCGGGAGATTGTCGAGAAAAAACGCTCGCCATCCGAACGGCTGATCTGAGCCTCGACACCCTTTGGCAGGTGACGCCCGACAACCGGTTCAACTTAAGCGCTGGCCCAGTGTGGACTCAACTTTCTGAGGACGCAGACGGCCACGGTCCTTGCTGGACGGCAGCGGAGATCTCGGTGCGCGGTGAATTGGAGTGTGAAGACCAAGACCGCATGAAGATCCGATTCGATTGGGTTTCTCTCACGTTGGCCCCGGGCCTACCCGAGACAGAATGGGCACCCGAGGGCCAGCGCTGTCACTTGCCGGCCTCTTGTGAGCTCGGCGGGCAAGCGATACTCAATCAGTGTCTCTGATTTTTGGGCGTCAATCTTGCTTAGAGTTTTGATGGATGTCGATGACTGGGCAGAGTTGGACCATAGCGCGCTTTCGCGGAGTTCGAATCAGACTTCACTTCACGCTATTACTCATGATTCCCTACCTTGCGTACATCATTGCTGTACGCTTCAAAGCCCTGGTAGCTCAGGCGGGGATCTCGGCAGATCAGCTTGCATTCAGCGATTTAAAAAGAGGCCCTCTCATTTGGGGAGCTCTCTTTGCAGCATCTCTCTTTGCGTCAGTGCTCGTCCATGAGCTGGCCCATGTTTGGGTTGCCCAGCGACAAGGCTCAAAGGTCAGAAGCATCCTACTCATGATGCTAGGGGGAGTCTCGGACATCGACGCCGATGAAGTCAGCCCCAAAAAAGAAGCCCGACTCTCCCTGATCGGTCCAGCCATGAGTTTTTTTGTGGCCGGCTTGGGTTGGCTCCTTTGGAGAGTGCAAGACAACGCAAGTCTCTCGTTTGCAGGTCATTGGCTCTTTCAATCCAATCTCGTACTTGCCATCTTTAATCTTCTACCCGCATTTCCTTTAGATGGAGGAAGAGCGCTACGAGCGTCATTGGCAGCACGAATTGGCAGGGTCCGCGCCACACGCGTGGCGGTTCGACTGAGTCATGGATTTGCTTGGTTTTTAGGTGCTTTGGGAGTTCTTAGTTTTAATCTTTTTTTGGTACTCATTGCTTTCTTTCTCTACGCTAGCGCCCAAGCAGAATGGTCCTTATTGATGAGCCGTGGCCTTCTAGAGGGACTTCGAGCTGGCGACGTGACCACTCTTGTCCCTCCCGTCCAAGACGCCCAAAGTCTCTCCGCTGCCATCGCACAAATGCTCCACTCTAGGGTTACTGCGCTTCCGGTTGCTCACGAGGGCGGATCCCTTTCAATTGTCACTCTTCAGCAACTGCGCTCGGTGCCGTTTCACTTTCGCGAGACGACTCTGGTCAGGGACCTTGTTGCTGGACACCGGAGCGCTGTGCTGGCGTGGGACACCCCTTTGAGCGCCGCACTTTCGGATTTAGCTGCAGCTCAGCACGGCGCCCTCCCTGTGACCGCTCAAGGCAAAGTCATCGGAATCCTGAAGTACTCAGACCTAACCGAGGTACTTCAGCTCAGAAGTCTAGAAAAACCTGCGGCCTGAGCCCACATCACTTGAACACATTCCGCATTCGAGCTACCGAAAGGAAGTGTTGCAAACCCTGATTTTTGCCGATGGTGCCTGCTCAGGAAACCCTGGCCCAGGAGGCTGGGGTGCCGTCATTTGCTTTGCAGACGGAACCATCGAGGAGATGGGCGGCAGAAACCCATCCACCACCAACAACCGAATGGAAATGGTAGCAGTGCTCAGGGCGCTCGAAAACGTGCGCGAAACGAGGGGACCCCTCGAGATCTTGACCGACTCTCTTTACGTTCTGCATGGAATCACTCAGTGGGTTTTTGCATGGAAAAACCGGAACTGGAAAACCGCAGAGGGCAAAGAAGTTCAGAATGCAGATCTGTGGCAGGCACTTTTTCTCGAAGTGACGCATCGGCATCGGCACGGAGACCCAAAGATTAAGTGGTCATATGTGAAAGGACATGCCGGCATTCCGGGTAACGAACGAGTGGATGAGATCGCAGTTTCTTTTTCACAGAAACGTCCCGTCCCGAGTGGGCTCTACCATGGTCCCTTGCTACGCTACTTTGTTGCCATTCACGATTTGCCAGAAGAACGCGATATTCCAGAGATAAAGCCTGATCGCTGGAAGAAGAACTCAGAAAGAGAAAAGCCTGTTGCCTATCTGAGCTTAGTCAACGGAGTGGCAGAAGCCCACCCGGATTGGAAAAGCTGTGAAGCGCGTGTCAAGGGACGCCCTGGCGCTCGATTCAAAAAAGCGATGACTGAGGCAGAAGCTTCTTTGATTTGGAAAGAATGGGGAGTTCGAACCCCCCCCCACTTGCCACTCAAGAAATAGCGCTTTCTCTTAGTAGCTTTCTTCCATTTTTTGGACTGCTTGTTCCGCCAAGTTTGCCATCTCTTGAGGTCCGCGTTTCTTGGCCTCAGAGAGCAAAACTCCCTCTGGGACATACCAAGGCTTGGTGAACTCACCTGAAACAATAAAAAGTGCGCGATCGAGCACAGGTTCTCCCGCTTGAGAGGCCCGGTTCACTTCGACCTGGGCGTCGACTTGTTTGATGTGCTCTGCATTTCCGGTTCCACGAACCCGGGTCGTATGAAGCATCCCAACCATGCGATTCACCAAATTATTTGCAATGCGAACATCCTGACGAGACTCCAAATCAAACTTCTGGCCAGAGTAACGAAAAACGTAATCAGAAATCTTTGATGGCATCCCCATAAACTCTTCTTGGGTCGGACCAGAGATGAAAGAGCCCCGCTCCTTCATCTGAGTGTAAATGAGTTCTTCAAGGCGAGAGTAGTCGCCACCTAACTGCGGCTTGACTTCACAGAGTATTGCAATTTCAGCGGCATATCTTCCGCTCGCAATGCGTCTAGGCTCGGCCCGCCAAATTGCAGCGTTGCAGTGACGATCTGCGACTTCAAGAATGGTAGTGGTTGAAAGTCCAAAGATGGCGCCGAGAATCTGAAAGAATTCGATCATTCTAAAATCGGTAGCCGACCCAAATTGAAAAATCCAGCCGGCGTTGTTTTTGCCATGCTAGACTCAATCAATGGGGCGCAAAATTTACGTCGGAAATTTGCCTTTCAATACAACTGAACCGCAGCTCGTAGAGATCTTTGGGCAGATCGGGCAAGTACAGTCTGTACGAATCATCACTGATCCCATTTCAGGCCGTTCTAAAGGCTTTGGCTTCATCGAAATGGTGAGCGAGAGCGATGTCTCAAAGGCTATTGATCGCTTTCATGGTGCGGAGTTCCAAGGACGTCCACTCACTGTGAGTCAAGCTAAGGGTGCCGCAGAGCCCCGCAAGCGCTAACGCGCCGCCTTAAGCGGCCTTCTTTTTTGCGGCAGGTCGCGCAGGGATCGAGAGCTCTACTTGACCTTCAACTCCTGGAAGCAGCGAGTAAACCAAGTCGTCAAACTCGGGGGCAGGTACGCCTTCTCCGGCTGCGAGTTTTTTGAGCTCCTGCAGCTGCAAAGAGAGCTGCTTGAAATCCACTCTTCCAGTGTGCTCAGCCTGCATATAAACAGCAGTGATCCGTTCCATATATTGCTGCTTTACTTGCTCAAGGAAAGTTTCACGGTCCATAAAAGTCCTATCGGCAATTTTCTGTCGGACCTTGAGTTGCGCACGAGCGCATCACTAAGCGCCTGAATATAAAAGGAAAATTATTTTATCTCTATTGTTGACCGAAACAGTCAGGTACAGTAGAATCCGCGCCGTCATGAAAGGAAAAAGACCCATGAAAGACAACAAACTCAAACAAGCTACAAAAAGAACAGCCATTCTATCGCTCTCCGGGGTTCTACTCTCCCTGGCAGGTCAAAACGCAATGGCTGAGCTCAACCCCAATCTTCTGCAAGAATTTGCGCAGCGCATCGCCAACCAAGTGATTCAAAACGATGACATGATCAAGTCTGCCGAGGGTCACTTTGTCATTGAAAAGACCAATCTTGAACAAAACATTGCAGCCTTTCAAGCAACTGCCACTGCCTCGAACCTTCCATGGGCTCCAGTCTCATCGTCTCGCGTAGTTACTGAAGGCTCTTACCGAGCAGTCAAAAAAGCTTCTCGCTATGGAGTCGAGGCAAAGGCTGTTGCCACTGCCTACACCCCTACGATTGCGGCCATCCGCTACACTGCTGCTGAATTCAACAAAGAACTGAGCCAGCCGTACAGTGCCCTTGAACTAGACATCAAGCCCATCCTCGATCAACTGCAGCAGGCTCAAAACCTGAGTCAGGTGGCCACGCTCCTTCGTCAACTCAGGGTGGTTTCTAACAAACACCTAGAATCTAAGATCACTGAGACGCGACGCGATCTTGATCTAGAAAACAATAGAAAAGCCGGCTCCGGACCCAACCAAGCATCACGCTGCTCGACCATTGCAGTGGAGGATTTTCACAATTTTGAGCGCTGCCTGGAAAACATCAAAGACGAGCTAAATAGCCTTGAGATGGCCAAGATCGCCCAAGATCAGACCATCATCATTGAAACGGAAAGTGAAGACAGCCCAAGCATCACCATCGAAATTCCCGAACTCGGCGGGTCCTTAGAATCCCTTGTTCGTTATAACAGTAATTGGGAGCCGTCTACGGTCCAAAAGTTTGAGAACCGAAAGGTGACTCTACAGTTCACGGAACAATCGATTTCAGGAAAAACTCAGGCGTTTTTGGGCGTAAGAAAGCACGATTTTGAGCGGCTTGAAAAAGAATTCAAAGTCACTCTTGCTCGCTTTCAGACTCAAAGTCCAAGCGACACCCGGCGACACGTCGACGATGTTAAAAACATCATCAAAGGCGTAAAAGAGCTGATCAGGAATTCAAAATAATCCCTGAGGATCTTATTAGAAGATCCTTTTGAAAGAACGCGGCGGCGGCGGTTTCAAGCAAGAAACCCCGCCGTCACCTTTTTATTTACACTCGATGGAACGGATACCGGTAGTCCACGGGCGGGGCAAAAGTTTCTTTAATAGTGCGCGGCGAAAGCCAGCGATAAAGATTGAGCGCCGATCCGGCCTTATCGTTGGTACCAGAAGCACGCGCCCCGCCAAACGGCTGCTGCCCCACGACTGCGCCCGTGGGCTTGTCGTTGATGTAGAAATTTCCGGCAGCATGCCTCAAACTTCTAGAAAGACGAGCCACGACCCTGCGGTCTTGAGCAAAAATTGCCCCAGTGAGCGCATAAGGACTAGTCGAGTCACAAAGTGCTAGAGCTTCATCGAGCTTTGAGTCTTCATAAATCCAGACCGTCAAGACGGGGCCAAAAATCTCTTCAACCATCGTCTTAAAGCGCGGGTTAGTCGTCTCGATGATCGTGGGCTGAACAAAATAGCCACTCGTCTTATTGGCAGTGCCCCCGGTCAGGATGTTTGCCTCCGCGGATTGTGAAGCAAATTTTTGATAGCCCGCAATCCTATCGAAAGATCGCTCGTCGATCACTGCGTTTACGAAGTGAGAGAAGTCTCGAACATCTCCCATCTTGAGACTCGCGGTTTCTTCTACGAGCTTTTTGGAAATTTTTTCCCAAACTGAGCGTGGCAGATAAGCACGCGATGCTGCTGAACACTTTTGGCCCTGGTACTCAAAAGCACCCCGAACAAGAGCAGCGACTAGCGCTTCGTGATCTGCACTCGAATGCGCAAATACGAAATCCTTACCGCCAGTTTCACCCACCAGCCGAGGATACGACCGATATGAAGAAAGATTTTCTCCCACCGTCTTCCAAATGCTCTGAAAAGTAGCGGTCGAGCCGGTGAAGTGCACGCCAGCAAGCTCAGGATGGCGCACCAGAACCTGAGAAGTGAGTGGACCGTCGGCTGCCACCATGTTGATCACGCCAGGAGGAAGGCCGGCAGCTTCAAAGAGCCGATAAGTATGCCAAGCAGAAAGCATCTGAGTATCAGAGGGTTTCCAGACCACCGTGTTGCCAAGCAGGGCAGGCGCAGCCGGAAGGTTGGCGGCAATCGCAGTGAAATTGAAAGGTGTGATCGCTAGCACGAACCCTTCGAGCGGACGGTAATCCGTGTGATTCCACATCCCAGGCCCAGACACAGGCTGGACCTCGAGAATCTTGCGGTAGAACTCAACATTAAACCTAAAAAAATCGATGAGCTCGCAAGCCGCATCGATCTCGGCCTGAAAAACATTTTTTGACTGCCCCAACATAGTCGCCGAGTTGAGCGTGTCCCTCCAAGGACCCGCCAGCAGATCAGCGGCCTTGAGAAAGACTGACGCTCGATCCTCCCAAGAGAGCGCCTCCCACTCGGCCTTTGCAACCAGCGCCGCCTTTGCGGCTGCTTCAAGTTCAGCTGCGCCTGCAAGATGAAACTCCGCAAGGACTTCACCGTGAGCATGGGGCATCACCACCTTGCGCGTGCGCCCTGTTCGGACGGCCTTTCCTCCAATCATGAGTGGAATTTCGATCTGCTCTTTGGACATCGCATCCAGCCGAGCTTTGAGGCTATCTCGCTGGACCATACCTGCAGAACTTTGTGGGTCGTACGAACGAACGGGTTCATTGATGGTGATGGACATGGTCCCCTTCCTAACCTAAAGTTTTGCGAGATCAAACTGAGGAGATCCCTGCGATATGATTCGGTTTAAAAAGACTTCAGTCATGCTTCTTCTGCCTGCCCTTTTGCTTCAGGTAACCGCAGCCCTAGCCTCTACAGGCCCAGAAGGAGGCACCTTCTACCTCCGCCTTGACGCTGAGCCAACCACTCTGAATCCGATCACCTCGAGCGACGCATACGCAACCCAGGTCCAAAGATATGTGATGAACTCTTTGATGTCGCGCAGTGAGGAGACCTACGAATGGATGCCTGCGCTCGCTGAAAGCTACACGACTTCAAAAGATGGCAAGAGCTTCACCTTTAGGCTTCGAAAGGGCGTGAAGTGGCACGACGGAAAACCTCTCACTGCAGAGGACGTCAAGTACAGCTTTGATGTCTATTTTGAAGGACGTTTTCAGGCTCCGCATGTCCGCGTCTATCTCGAAGGAATTCAAGAAGCCAAAGTCCTCAACGAAACCACCATCGAGTTCAGGACAAAGCAAGTTTACTTCAAGAACTTTGACGTCCTGGCGGATCTGACCATCATTCCTAAACACGTGTATGGATCAGGAGACCCCAAAGATCCTCAGTTCAACAGGCAACTCATCGGCACCGGCCCTTACCGCCTCGAATCATGGGACAAAGGTCAAAAGATCGTGCTGGTGCGGAATCCTGATTTCTTTGGCAGGGACCTACCCACCTATAAGAATTACTATTCATTTGAGCGGATCTTTTTCAGACCCGTCAAAGAAGAAGCGGTAGCGCTCGAGCTGCTAAAAAGAGGCGACCTCGACATGCTGCCGCTGACTCCCGAGCAATTTGTGCAAAAAACTCAAGGCTCCGAGTGGCAGACCAAAGTGGAGGCGGTCAAGGCAGAGAACTCTGCCTCCAGCAACTTCAGCTACGGATTTATTGCTTGGAACTTCAAGCACCCCTTCTTTGCTGATCGCAATACTCGCTTGGCCATGAGTCATTTAGTGAATCGTGAGTTCATGATCAAAAAGTTTGCCTTTGACCTCAGTGAAGCCGCTACCGGCCCCTTTGGCAATAAGAGCTCTGCCAGTTCACCTAAGGTCAGGCCTGTCGATTTCAACCCAAAGAAGGCGCTTTCTCTGCTCGAAAAAGCAGGATGGAGAATGGGGCCCAAGGGGCTCACTCGCGTCATTGACGGAAGAGAAACTCTTTTTGAGTTTACGCTGCTGAACGCCAACAAGGACAGCGATAAGTATTGGACAGTAATTAAAGAGGACATGAAGAAGCTGGGTATCACGCTCAACATCAAGACGATTGAGTGGAATAGCTTTTTGAAACTATTGGATGAGCGCAAATTCGACGCCGTTGCACTCGGCTGGATGATCAATGACCTAGAGCCCGATCCCAAGCAGATTTGGCATAGTGCTTCTATTCCTTCACCCGGGAGCAACATCATTAGCTACTCAAATCCTAAGGTCGATCAGCTGATCGATGAGATGCGTGTGACTCTTGACAAGACGAAGCGCAAGCGACTGCTTCATCAAATCCACGAGCAGATTGCCGAGGATGCGCCCTACAGTTTCATGTTCAACCGTAAGTACACGCTCTACGGAAATACTCGTCGGATGGCCAAGCAAAAGCCCACTCTTAAATATGGCGTGGGCTTCAACACTTGGAAGCTCCAGCGTTAAAGGAGAACTGGGGGGATGTGGGCCTACTTTGTCCGCAGGCTTGCTGCGATTTTTCCGACCCTTTTTGGGATCACGTTTATTGCTTTCGTGGTCATCAACCTGGCACCCGGCTCGCCCATTGAGCAGAAGATCCAGCAGATCCGCTTTGGGGCCTTGCAGGCGCAAACTGGCGGAGGCGGAGCCCAGGAGGTCAACCAGGAAGTCATCGACGCGCTGAAAAAACAGTACGGCTTCGACAAGCCATTGCTCGTCCGCTACGGGATTTGGCTCAAGAACCTAGCCACACTCGAGTTTGGTCAGAGCTTCACTTTCGAGGAGCCTGTCACCGACGTCATCTTACGCAAGATGCCTGTATCGATCCAATTTGGGGTGGTGAGCTTTTTTCTGAGCTACTTAGTCTGCATTCCTCTAGGTGTCCTTAAGGCTGTCCGGCATGGTCACGCCTTTGATCGCATCAGCTCAGTTGTTTTATTCATGGCCTATTCAACTCCGTCGTTCATGCTGGCCATTTTGCTGATCGTACTCTTTGGGGGCGGCAGTTTTTTTGATTGGTTTCCGATACAGGGCACGGTCTCGGATGGATATGCAGCACTAGGATTCTGGGATCAAGTCGCCGACCGAGTCCGTCATTTTGTTCTTCCACTCACTTGTTACATGATTGGGAGCTTTACGACGCTCACCGTACTGATGAAAAACTCGGTCCTCGAAGAAATCCAGCGCGACTACATCAGGACTGCCCGCAGCAAAGGACTTGCGGAGCGACGAGTCGTCTTTAAGCACGCTCTGCGCAACGCGCTTATCCCGATCGCCACGGGACTCGGACATTTTCTCTCGGTGTTTTTTGCAGGCAGCCTATTGATCGAAACCATCTTTGGTCTCGATGGAATGGGGTGGCTGGGCTACAGTTCCATTCTTTCTCGTGACTACAATGTCATTATGGGCCTGTTGGTGGTCCAGAGCTTTTTGTATCTCCTAGGAAACATTATAAGTGATTTTCTTTACGTGGCGATTGATCCACGCATTGACCTGGGAGGAGCCTCCCAGTGAAAATCTTTGGGCTTAAACTCTCTCCCATCACTTACCGACGCCTCCAGCTTTTTCAGAAAAACAGACTGGCCTATGGTTCGCTCCTTTTGCTCGCTGCTGTCTTTTTGCTCAGTCTTTGTGCCGAGCTCATTGCAAACGATAAGCCCTACCTCCTCAAGTATGATTCAAAGTTTTATTTTCCAGTGCTTAAAGAGCCTTCAGCAGCAGAACTCGGAATCACGGATCTGTTTACTGTAGATTATCGCAAGCTCGATCTTGAGGGACGAGGATGGGCTGTTTTTCCGCCAATCCGGTTCAATCCATTTCAGAGCAACGAAGCCGTGGAGCATTATCCATCGCCGCCTACTTTACAAAATCCAATGGGCACTGATGACCGTGGCAGAGACGTTTTTGCGCGGCTTCTGTATGGCTTTAGGATTTCTTTTTTCTATTCACTCGGAGTCTGGGCCATCACCTATCTCATTGGAATCTCCATGGGGCTTTGCATGGGGTTCTTTGGAGGTCGAGTGGACTTCATTGGGCAAAGAGTCGTCGAGGTCATGAGCAGTATTCCACAGTTCTTTCTACTCATTATTTTAGTGTCAATATTTGAGCCCAGCATGGGGCTCTTGATTGCAATTTCTGCGACCTTTGGTTGGATCAATATATCGTATTACTTACGCGCTGAGGGCCTCAGACTCAGGCAGCTCGAGTTCGTAGAGGGTGCAAGAGCCATGGGGCTTAAAACCTGGAAGATCATGATCAAGCATGTGCTTCCAAACGCTCTGACCCCGATCATCACTTTTTCTCCCTTTTCGATTGCCGCCGGGATCACGAGCCTTGCCGCTCTGGACTATTTGGGTTTTGGCCTAGCTCCTCCCACCCCGAGCTGGGGGGAACTCCTCAATCAGGCCAAAAAGAACTTCACAACTGCTTGGTGGCTGGCATTTTTTCCGTCCCTAGCCCTGTTTTTAACCCTCACTCTGCTCAACTTCGTCGGTGAAGGGCTCAGAAACGCGTTTGATCCCCGAAAATAACTGGGCTATACCCCCGGTTGGGCCCAGGTGGCGGAATTGGTAGACGCACTCGTTTCAGGGGCGAGCGCCGCAAGGCATGCTGGTTCGATTCCAGTCCTGGGCACCATTTTTTATTCTCGAATCCGAGACAGTGTGACGAGCCGTGAGTCACCCGGACAGCCGCCATTAAACGAGCGTGACACCCGGTCGACCAAGACTTGCCCCGACTCGCAAACTCGAATCGTCAGCGATTGGACCTCTGATTTAGGGCTAGCCAGTATCCTCGTATAGATCACGCGAGCCCTCATGCTGATGAACCCATAATCATCCCTCAAGGAGCTCCGATCAGGGTCCACCCAGAACACCTCGAGCTCTTCATCGCTCCCGGCTCCCGCGTCGATGGACCGCAAATAGATGCCGGCCTCACCGCGGGCCAGCGATTCAAACTCCAAAGCTTTGGCCTCAAATTCTCGAACTTCGTTTTCTCCATTGGGGAGAGCGCCCTTTCGGGTCCAAACCCCTCCCTGACTTTGCAGCTCGAGCAAGACCTCACCAGAAGTCTCTCCAAACTTTCCTCTATACTCGGAAGGTATTTTTCCGCAGGCTGTGCCCGCTAAAACTAGAATGACTGCACTCAAAATCTGGATCTTCATCTGAGCTCTCACCTGGGGCATCCTCTCCATCTCTTTCATCAAAATTCAACTCTGTGAATGACGACGGGCACCCCGTTTTCACGCACCTCGAGTTCGAGTGTTCCGCGGCTCGCACTAGTCATCAGAACCGGAATCGTAAAGGCAACCGAACGCCCCCGATCTACCGGCAGCAAATATTGGGGATTGAAACCAATCCACTGAACATCGCTTCTCTGGGTCCCTGAAGAATCCATAACTCTTGCATGCAGCTCGAGCGCAGAAAACAAAAGCCGCGAGCTGACATTTCTCAAAACATAACTGAGCCTTGCAACACCCGATGACTTCAGATCGCCACGGATTTCTGATAATTGAATTCTGTAATCATTCAAAACCGGTGCAGCCCGTGAAAAGTCTCTCGCTAAAACACGTTTGGATGCACCATCCGTGATGACTACCGCCAAAGGCAGATCGACGCTTGAGGCGGGGCTTCTTGCGATCACCTTGAAAACCACCTCACGCGTCTCGCCCGGCCTGAGTGCAGCCATCTGCTGAGCGCTGTCGACGAGCTCAATCTGACCTGCGTTTGACTTCAAGTTTACCGTGAGTGGCCCGACAATCTCCTGAGCAGACTGGTTCGATACCCTAAACCGAATGGGTGCCATGAGGCCTTCACGAAGGGATGGCGCCTCAGCCCATTCGAGTACTGCACGGTTTTTAACCGCAAGCTCGACCAGCTTCGAATCGATCAACTCACCTCTAAAAAAGGCGCGCACTGTCACTTGAGTGATCTTGCCCAGGCCTTGCTCCAGAAGACGAATGGGCACTGCCCCGGCAATGGTCAATGCACCCCGAGCGGGCACTGAAGATCGACCTTGGTCAGCAGTGCGCAGGACCACGGCGCCCACACCCGACACGGACACCTGGATCTTCACCTCAGAGGCGGCAATCTCCTGGTCAGAAAAATTTCTAAACTTAAACGAAAAATCAATCCGCTCCTCTGGCTCATAAATCAAATCTGCCAACTGCTCCCGAACTGAGAACTGAACGGCACGGATCGGACGCTGCAAAAACTCTCGTGCCTCTTCTTGCACTCCCCTCTCAAACTCCTGCCGAGCATAGATTGGGTAGTTGCGCTCATAGGCGCTCTTTTCTTCACGATCAAAACCTTCTCGATAAAGAGAATCTACCCGATCCCGAAATGCCTCACTTTTAAACTGGGCAAAAAACTGCTCGTAAAAAACAGGGTAACGCGCAGAAAACTGAGCTTGCGAGGCCGGGCCAAAAACCTGGTCGTAAACTGCCCTAAAGGCTAAGTCATAGCTCTGCCGATAGGACGACCGGTAACCTTGGGAGTGGCCATCCCGGTATCCCCGGTCTTGATCCGCTCGAACATTTGCATGCTGCGCCTCCCGGCACCCCTGCTCGCGTCCCTGTGAGAAACCGAGGTTCTCTGAAAAATTGTACTCCACCGAATAAACTCTCCGATACCCGTCGGTGTACCCCTGGCGATATCCCTGGCGATACGCATCAATATAGCCCGGCTCAGAGCGCCTAGGCCTTTCACGGCGGTACCTAAAGTCAGGCCAGCTCAGAGCAAAAATATCTGAGTGGAGAGCGCCGGCCTCCATCAAGGCAGATGGCTCCGCGCCGATCGCTAAAGCAGAAGACCGCTCTGTTAGGTCCTCGTTCTTCTCCGTTCGAATGGGCTCTGCAAACCGTTCTTGTCGATGACTCTGGCGTCCAGCAGCAAAATCCTTTTCAACTGCAGCCTTTCGAGCGCGAGCCTCACCCGCAGCCTGGCCTGCCGCAGCCCCACGCTCCATGCTATCGGTACGCTCTGCCTCGGCCTGTCCTTGAGCACGCGCAGGCGCCTCGGATTCAGTTCGGGCGCTGCTCTCCGCTCTTTGCTCGCCATCGCGACGCCCGTCTTCTTGGCCATTGATCTGCCCTTGGCGATTGCCCTCAATCTGACCTTCACTGGATCCCTGAATGGAGCCCTGCTGATGCCCATAAAGGTAACCTTGATCGTAGGCGCTCTGTCTTCGGTCCGCTAAGCATCGATCATAGCCCGCCCGATAGCCTCGAACTTGCCCAGAATGAAAGCCATCGAGCCTAGCCCGATCGCGCCCCTCCCGCTCTCCATCAGGCAAACCGTCAGAGTAGCCTTCGTTTCTGGCATATGAATAGTCGATGGGAGGCCCTCTTCCGGGCCGGTCTTGAAAATCCGGAAACGGGGTGGACTGAGCCGAAGCTGCAAGAGGCCCTAGAACTTGCAATCCAACGAGAACCCAACAAAAGTTTGCAGAAATGCGCATGACAAAGCCCCCCAGCAAAGGAGATGCCACAGCAAACCGAGCTTTGTCCCTATTGAAAGCCAAAAGGAACTCAAGTTTTGGCAAAACTAGGTCTCAAATTGTCCCTGACAAAATAACTCGGGGCCCGAATGGCCCCAGCAGTTAGGGGTTCTTCAAGCTTGGAAGACCTTGAGCTGCATCCAAAGCAGCCTGCGCAACCTGATAATCTAAATCGGCGTCCACTTTACGATTGGCCGCATCTGCAGTGGTTTGTTCACGGAGCTGCACAAAAATCAAATTAGAGTCTCCATGCGCAAACCGCGCCCTTTCACCTTTTTCAAGAACCAGAGCAAGCTCTAGCTCTTCATTAGCAAGCTGAAGTCGCTCTCGCGACTGCCTGAGGGCGCTTTCAGCGTCACGAATCTCTGTCACAATTCGGTCCGCCAGTAGCCCCTGCTGGGCTGAAAGCCGCAAATCCGTTGCGACCGCAACGTCTTTTCGACCCCGAGCCGACCGCAGCGGAAAAGGAAACTCAAGCATCACGGCTGCTTCAGTCTCAGTTTGAGACAACGAAGGTGAGCCGTTGCCGAGGTCCCTTGAAACACCAAGACTGAAATCCAAGCGAGGCAGAAACTGATTACGCGCCAGAGACAACTCCCGATCGTTCTGCTCTCTCTGTCCCTGAATACGCCTGAGGTCGGGCCGCTGACGAACGGCTAATTCGACTTTCTGCTGAATGGCAGCCTCATCGCTCGGGTCAGTTGTGGATACTGCTGGAAATCCGTCAGGAAGCCGACTTCGGTCAACGATTACAGGCTGGCCTTTTGAGTCTCGGACAAATAACGAAAGTTCAAGTTCCGCCCGCTGAAGCTGCCGCTCTGCTGAAGCAAGTTGCGAACGGCGCTGAAGCACCCCTCTCAAGTTATCGTTGCGATCAAAGACCGAAGCATCGCCCTTCTTGAGTTGAACAGAAAGCTGGCTATCTCGGGTCTCGGCAATCTCCAGGAGCTTCTTGGCAATCTTGAGTTTAGCACCGGCAGCAACCCACTCCCAGTACCGCTGACGGGCTGTCCGCACTGACTCCACAAACTGCTGATCAAGCCCAGCCTCGGCGATGGAAACCCCAATTTCAGCTCGCTGTATTCTCACTCGTCGAGAGTCCGTCGGCCCGTCACGCAATAACGGGACGACTACTCCGCCCCGGAGCTCTCCCGGATTGAGGGTCTGAAGCTTTCCGTCATAAACAGGAAAAGACCCCCGTCCGTAACGGTAACCTCCAAAAAAACTGAGGCCCCATATCGGGGTGGGCTGCTCTAACACTGCATCTAAGGTCTGACTCGGATAATAACTCTCAATATCCCAAACGGCCCGACTCTTGAGCTGTAGATCGAAGGCGCCTCTTGAAGAAACAACCTCCCCCCGCGCCGCTTGAAAATCCTGACGCGCGGCTTCGACCAAAGGGTATCGGGCGCGCACTGAATCCAACACTTCAGACATGGAGAGAGGGGCAGCATGCGCCAAGGCTGAAGCCTGAAAAGCCATCTGAAGCCCTAAAAAAACTGGCCCTCCATGACCTCGGACTAAAGCTAAAGCCCAACCCCTCATTTAGATCCGCCCTTGGCCCCGCTCTTGGCCTGTTCGTCAACGGGTGGCTTAGGTTGTGAAGGCGGAAATCCGTTGAATTGCCGCCAGAGCTCGTAACCCACTCGAACCGTATCAAGAAGCACCCAAGCATTGGCCCGGACCCCTTGCCTCAAGTAGCGAGAAGACGGCCATTGATCTGAAGGTCCTGCCTCAGGGTCTGCGACGATCAAGATGCGA
>JBKCVM010000005.1:0-33649 GCA_046317855.1 Oligoflexia bacterium | reverse complement strand
CTTCACGAGCTTTTACTCAGGGTGCTCGAGCCGGGCGGAATTTTAGTAAGCTCAATCAATTCGGCAAATATTCCCTTGCGGCAGTTTGAGGCCGAATTGGCTCGTGCGGCTCAAGGGTTTGGCGTTCAGCTTGAGATTCTTCAGAGGATCCAGCAGCCTACTGTGTCGTTTCCGGTTTGGGAAAAAGAGCCGCGTTCGAGCTATCTCAAAGGTGTCATTGCTCGGGTAAGGCCAATCGTTGGATCTCAAAGAGGCGGCGAGCAGCCGAGAAGATCAGGCGGCAAAGGACACTCATAGGTCATTGGCACATGCGAGATTGGGTGTTCGAACTCGATTCGATGTGAATGGAGTGCTGGCCGCGGGAACTCAATTTTTGACCCATACTTGCGATCGCCCAGGAGTGGGTGACCATGAAATGCGGCCTGCGCCCTAATTTGGTGCGAGCGGCCTGTTTCGAGTTCAAAACGACAGAGTGTGATGGGATTTCCTGCGCGTTCTGAATGCTGGAGCACGCTGAGATGGAGTGCTGCCCGCTTGGCGTTGGGGTGGGGCTTGTGAGTCGATGGTGGGTAAGCTTTCACTTCATTGGTGGTTTCGTTTTTGAGGAGCCAGTTTTCCCATCGGATCTTTGAAACAGTTTCAGCGCCAAGATTTTCAGAACTTTGAGAGTGACCTGAGTCCTGCAATGCCCCTTCGATCCATGCCAAGTAGGAGCGCTTGAGTCTGCCGTCTTGGAGCTGGGCGGTGAGTCGCTCCGCAGCTTTTGAGCGCTTAGCCACTATCATGATCCCTGATGTATTTCGGTCCAGTCTGTGGATGAGTCCCACGTAGTGCCTGCCAAAGTGAGTACGCAGGGCGTCGACCAGGCTCAGTTGGCCCGAGTGGTCTGACTGCGACAGCATGCCTGCAGGTTTTTGAAGGACAACGAGGTGCTGATCTTCGAAAATAATGCTCGCTCGTTCAATCATGACTTTTATTCAGGTAAGCATGCTTGATTGGGCCCGATCTCCTCCCAAAGAGAAGGGAGCTCACTCAGCAAGCTGCCCGTGATATCACGCGGAGCAGTTGCACGGCAGGTGCACTGGCTAGAGCTGCACGCACGCGTTGCCTGAAACCGCAGACATTGGTGCGCCGTCTGATTGTAAACGTCAGAGATCGTATAGCGGATGCCCAAAATCGGTGTCCGCTCTTGTGGATAGAGTCTAAAGATCCCTGAGTCCTGCCCGCCAGCTGTCAAATAAACCGGATCTGTATCGGCAGAAGAGAGGCCTGCTTGGGTAGAGGTGATTCCGACGGGTGAGGTGAAGGCTGCATTTCCAAATTGAAATTGAGTGTTAGCAACACTGCTCGCCCTGGGGTCGCCTTCAGAAAATCCAGCGAGTCGGTAGATGCCTTCTGCTCTGTTGCGGCAGAGCGGCGCGATGTTCGAGTCATTGCCATTTGCCGTCTGAGAGCAGTAGACAAACACTCTGCGTCCGCCCGGGTTGGTGGCAGGAGCAGAGTTGAAGCCTTCGGCAATCAGAAGGTTGGAGCTTCCTGAGGGATTTGGAATGATTGCAAGGGCCAGTGGGTTTACGAATTTATAGGCAAGAATGCCATTCGTACGAGTAGCGGAGTCTGGTCCAAGTGCGGCCGTGGCTTGGGGTGAAGTCTGCGGTAGCGTGTTGATCTGGGTCCAGACCCCAGTGGGAGCTCCGGTGGTTGGATGGATGGCTGTGTACCAAAGAATGCCAGTCCCTGCGTCCAATACATAAGCACGGTTGGATACATTGTCGATTTTGACATCTACCGGAGTGGTAAACCCTTGAGTGGGGGCATACTCAACAGCATTGGGTATCCACTGTGCAAGGGTCATGTTGCCCGAGGTGAAGGTCCCGTCACAGGGGTCTGTGCCTGTGGTGTCGCTTCCTGGGTTGATGGTGTTACTGAATGAAATAGGCGGTCCCCCGGGGGTGAGCGAGAGCTTGAGGCTATTATTGAGCTTGTCGCGAACATAATAGAGGGTTTCGCGCGCAAATTCTTTTGGCAAACTGTCGCGTTTGCGGTTTTGGGGGGGAGTCGAGGGTATCGTGCAGTTTTGAGATCCAAAAACCGTGACTTGAGTCCCTTGAGTGATCCAGTTGGGGAGATCACTAGAAAAATTAATACTCGTTGGACTAGTTCCAGAATTCCAAGTTCCAGTGACCTGTTGACGGGTTCGGCCGCCTCGTCTCATCACCCAGAGCTTGCGCTTATGCGGAAGCGCTACAAAAACCCTGTCGTTTTGGGGATCAGATGCACGGAATACGTCGATTCCGCCTGGAGTTTCGATTTGATGCGCGATCACTTTGTGAGTGTGAGTTGAATCGTCTTGCGCTGAGCCAGGACAGGGGTTCCCCAGGGGGCGCGAATCACGATTCACGTAGGTACCGTTTACTTCAAACTCGAGACAGCCTTGGGCGAGTTGTGAACAGAATCCCCCACGTGAATAAGAGTCAGTTGATACGCAGAGCGCTGCTAGACTTCCGGTGTGAGGGAGTCCGGGAGAGAGAGCGGCTGAACCATTGAACCCCCACTGAGAAATAAAGATTTCTTGGAGGGCGTTTCCATCAGTCGTGAGCGCAATTCCGTACGGATAAATGTATTTTGTCCGCCCGGCCGCGGTCGGCGAAGGAGAAGGCGTAGGGGCGGGGTTGTAGGCAAAACGTGTAACGGTTGGAGTGGCAGAAGTTGTGATTTTTCGAATTCGGCTATTCTGCGTGTCAGCCACGTAAAGATCGGAGGTGCTGTTCGGGGGGCCGCTATTGAAGGCGACCACATGCCCAATCGAAGGACCCCAAAGGGTAGAAGCAGCAGAAGAAGAGCTTGCAGAGCCCGGCACGTCTGAAGCTCCAGCTTGGCCGGAGTAGCGATCAATCCACTCAAGCGAGAGTGGAGTGCTGGTGGAGGGTAAGATGGTCCCAGAAGACCTGGAGGGCAAGTTCACAGAGATCGTGCTTCTAGCATTGGTCCCAAGAACGGGGTCTACGAAGTAAAAAAGTGGGCCGACTGACGAGAGGTAAGTTGCATTTGCTCCGCCCGCCACAGAAGTCACGTCCAGTGTGTAAGTGTTAGTCGATGGAGAGGTGAGGCTTCGATTGGTCACTTGCAGAGCAAGCGACATGTCAAAACTACAAGACTGAGTAAGAGTGCTGAAACCTTCATTGCCACGAAGAGTGGCAGTGCTGGTGGGGGGGCCTGAGTTGGTGTTGGCTCCGTTTCCGTTGGATGGGGTGCCACCGTTTGTCGAGCCGCCTCCCGTGCCAGTTCCTGAGGCAATGCACTGACAGCTGGAGTTGAGTGCAAAGCCTGCCTGACAGCTCTGTGCACACGGAAAGCCCAAGGTGATCGTGTTGCTGATGCACTGGTTGACTTTAGAGGTAAAACTGTCCTGCACGGAGTTTGAGCACCCTGTGCTACTCGAAGCTCCGCCGCAAAACAAATTGAGGACCGATTGAACGCACGTGGTGCAGTAAGTGTAGAAGGGATTTGAGGTCTGGTAGTGCTGGCAATCGGGCACGGCGGTTGAGGTGCCGCTTGCAGAGTTTGCAAAGGGATTAGAGTTTTGTACGGCGGTCGTGGTTGAATTTGGATTAGGCCCGCTTGAGGGAATACATCCCGCGCTGATGAAAACACCAGCTAGCCCTGCAAGCATAAGCGCTCTTGCTAAGCCCAAACGGAGATGAATAGCAAAACCCCCCAAAAATACGCGCACTCTGGAGCCCCTTTTTACTCTTCATCAGTTTAGGGAGGAGGGCTTGTTTGGGTCAAACCTTGTGTCTTTTGTGTCGGAGCGGACACACTCAAAAAGTGAATGGGGGTGGCAGAGGCGCCTTGATAGAGCTTTTGGAGGCCCTCTAGGGCGGATGGCCTGGCTTCACTCATCTGCTTTTCAGTGGGGAGTGTGCCACCATCGAGGGCTGCAAGGGTCAGTGAAACTCGGATTTCTCTGTGTCGTCTTCGTAAGCTGCACTGGGGCGTACCCCACTGCGCTTGAAGTTGTGAGAGCTGAGGGTACCGTGCCAGAATTGCCTCTAATTCAGTGGGCGAGAGCCGGCCCGGAAGGGTGCCCCAATTTTCTTTGAGCTGGGAGCGAATTCGAGCGATGTGGCTCTTGATCTGATCGATCTCAGTCCGCGAGGCAGTCCCTTGGCTTGAAGCCGGGTGAACCCACTCGATGCAGTCCATTCGATCCAGAATCGGACCCGAGAGTCGTTCTAAGTAGGACTGCCTGTGGCGCGGAGAGCATCTGCAGCGATTGCCAGAACCGTGATGAGTGGGATTGGCGGGATGAGAACGAAATGAAAACTCAGGTGGAACTCCCCCGCAGGGACACAAGTTTGCGGTGCCGGCAAATTGAAATCTTGCCGGAAGAGTGACGCATTGCTGGCCTCGCTGCAAAATCAAGCGGCCACTCTCAATCGGATCCCTAAGCGCTTCGCGTGCGTCACGCCGCCACTCTAGAAACTCATCAGCCATTAAGACTCCCCCGTGGGCCAGCGTGAGTTCTCCGGGGAGGACTTGTCCCTGGCGAATGGATCCCAAAAGGGCCTCTGCGCGTGCGTGCGGCGAGACTTCTCTGACAGGCGAGCGCGAGTCGGGATCTTGGCTCCACCCCTCAGGTAAGAGCTCGTGCAGCAGAGCCTTCTCAAGCTCTTCACTGGGTCCGAGGTCCTCTCGTAGAGCTGAGATCCAAGACAGCGAGGCTGTCTTTCCAGTTCCCTTAGGTCCAAGGAGCAAGATCGAATGCTGACCAGCGGAGCAGGCCAGGAGTTTGCGAAGCAAAGAGGGCGACGGTCGAAGGAGGTCATGAGAGGAATCCTGAGAAGCACCCTTGGGTTCTGAAAATTCAGCCATCTCAATGACCTCTCCGTGAGAGATGCGTTGAATCACTTTTGCGGCATCGCTCAAAGAGCTCACAAACCACAGTCTGGGAAGTGCGCTCTCCCAGCCGGGAGCTTCAGCGGGTTTGGCAGAAGTTCTCGACCGCAATGAGGAGGGGTGGGCTTTCAGAATCAGCTGAGCGGCGGTCTGCGCCTTGTTCTTGTCGTCCAGAGCAAGGAGAAGGTCTGAGGCGCCTGCCTGGAGCGCTGCGAGGATAGTCCTTGTGATTTTTCCAGCAGAGGTGATTTGACCCGAGAGTCCAAGCTCCCCTGAAGCAACCACGAGCCCCTTGGGTCTCAATGCTGACTTTGAGAGGAGTACGGCAAGCGCAATGGCCAGGTCAGTTCCGGTGCCGTGTTTACGAATTCCTGCCGGAGAGAGATTCACGATCACTCGTTTTTTAGGAAATTCAATACCCGTGCTTGCGATGGCAGCTCGCACCCGCTCGCATGATTCGATGATTTCTGGTCCGGGCAGTCCGACCACCCTAAAAGTAGGGATCGCGGTAGTGCACCAGACTTCGATTTTCTGGAGAGCGGGCTCAATCTGGTGGTGGAGGGCTGCAGCAACGAGAACAGGAGAATGAGAAAGGGTTTGGGTCATGCCCCGTCGTGATTCGAACCTCGTGCCAACTGAGCGAGCATTTCGTCACGGGCGCCATTGATGGCTTCAGAGGCCCGCTGGGCCTCGTACCAAGCGCGCGAGCCCTGTTCGCCCACTTTGTCGGGATGAAAGCGTTTGATGAGATTGCGATGAGCTTTCCGGATTTCGAACTCGCTGGCGTCTTGGCGGACTCCTAAGATCTGGTGAGGAAGTCCTACGAGCACGATCCCTTCGAGCAGGAGTCTTGCCCTCTTTTTATCGGCCTCTCGAAGCGCTGGGTCGGTAGAAAGATCGGGTTCCTGCGCGGCACGCTTGAGGCCGGGCTTGGGCATGGGCTTAAATCCGGATGGAGGTCGGTTCACTTTGAAGAATCTAAAAGTGGCCACTCCAATCACAAAAAGCAAAAGCCACTGGAGGGATTCAAACGGATCCATGCCTTCATTTTGGCACATAAGCTGCTGGGCTGTCTTCCCGATGAAGAGTCTTCGAATTGGGATTGGGATTGGGATTTGGATTGGGATTTGGATTGGCCTAGGACTTGGTTTTGTTGAGTCCGCACACGCTGGGTGCCGAATTCCATGGGGGGTGGTGAAGACCGATCAAGAGCGTTGCGCTGCTCGGCTGAGAGAGGGGGCCTGGGGCTTCTTGTGCTTGAGCCGCACACAGTTTGATGAATGGCTCCACCAAGAATCTCCTCGATGCTGGCCTGAGCAGCACGGCACACCCCAGCGCATTTTTAGAGTGCCGATGTTGGATCAGCAGGGATCCAAAATTTTTGAATCCTGGAACGCTCAAGGCTCTTCGGGGCAGTGGAAGGCCCCTGTTCGTTGGGTTGATCGCCTGTTGCTGCGCGGACTGCAGCTCGTGGAGCGTCAGCGCGATGGGTTTTCGAGAGCGGTGGCAAGTACGGATACTTCGGGTTGGCTCCGGGGGTGGGTGGTAGGAGAGCGGGTTAAGAATTCAAAAGCTGTTCTTTCGGCCCCACTTCTTTTTGGTCTTGGTTTTGTGCATTTGCTCACTACCGCCGGTGTACACTTACTTTTCTTAGACCGGATCTTGCGTCGGGCGCGTGCCCCTGGGCTCATGATCTGGATGGTGTTTGCTTGGGTGTGGCTTCTTTCAGGGATGCGATGGGGAATGCTGAGGCCTCTTTTTTTGGTCGCCCTGACTCAAGGATTTAGGCGGACAGGAGTGATGCTTCGAGCACCCGTACCGCTTTTGATCGCTGTCGGGCTTGAGGCGCTGCTCAGTGCGTTGGGATGGGCAATCACCCCCGATCCGGATTCTGCTGCGCATGGGCGCTGGCACTATCTTGCTGCAGTTTGGGGCGGAGCCTGGGGGGCAAAAAACCTCGAGATGTCGGTGGGCTCTTGGCTCTGGGTGCTTCCGCTTCAGGTGCTACACGATGGGAGCCTGAGTTTGATGAATCCCATTTTAAGCTTGATCACGATTCCGGTTGCAGGAGCGGTGCTTCTTCCGCTTTCACTTCTGTCAGTGATTTTTACTGGGCTTGCACCGGGAGTGGGGATGCTCTCAGAATGGCTGCTTACCCTTTGGATTCCGTTGTCGAAGTTTGATGGCGCCAACTGGGCGGTCCATCCGATTTGGTTGATTCCTGCCCTGCTTTCAGCTTTTGCAGTTTGGAGCCGGGGGTTGCGCGGAGCTTGGGTTGCAGGAGTCTTCTGTGTTCTGGGGTTGGGGGTTCCAGCGTGCAGTGAACAGAGCAGAACGACGGTGATCCAGCTGGATGTGGGTCAGGGCGATTCAGCACTGGTCAAGACGGTGAAGGGGGGAGGCGGTGGGATCTTAGGCTTTCGTGAGTCTCAGTCCGTGGGGCTTGTCGATGTGGGCCCTGGGCGGGGCCTCAACGGTTCGGCCTGGTTTTCTCTGTTTTCTCGTCACCGAATTTCACAATTGGATTGGGTGGTGCTCACACATCTAGATGAGGATCATGCGGGTGGGCTCTTGCGGTTGGCGTCGTGGATTCCGATCCAGTGCGTGGTGCTTCCTCCCCAGTCTTGGCCGAGTCCGCGGGCAGATCGCATTCGCCAAGCTGCGCGGCGGTATGGGTTTCAGGTTCAGCCCTATGCCGAAGGCTGTTTTCCGTTCCAGTGGGCGGCGCTCAGGGGTGGGGGAGATTCTGCTAATTCTGGAATGGTAGGTGTGAGAATCCCGCTGGGTGAGCACCGATCGGTGGGGGCCTACTATCTCAATTTTGGAGATGCAGGCACCCGGGGAGCCTCGCGGGAGCAAGAGCTTCTGGATGGGCTTAGGCCTCCTGAGGGCTCTCGCGTGGTTCTCAAGCTGAGCCATCATGGATCGCGTCATTCTTCGAGCCCGGAGTTTCTTAAGGGGGTAGGACCCAGCTTGGTCTGGATTTCAGCGGGTTTTGGTAATCGCTATGGTCATCCCCATCCAGAGGTGCTCGGACGGCTTCAAGACCTCAAGATCGAGTGGCAGGGGACTTGGCAGGATGGCGGTATTTTCTTTCGATAACAATGATTTAGGTCGGATTCTTTAGCCGACCATTTTGGTATTATTTTAGTCATTGAAACATGACAAAATACCGAAAAGGCAGGGGGGAGGGGTCTTCGTTGTCACTTTTCTCGGCGTTGGGAGCAAAGCTCTTGCAGATCCGGTGCGTTCTGAGGGCTTTAGGGGTGTTGAGCCTGGTAGCGCTTCAGGGCGGTTGTGCACCTGAGCTGACTGAGGGTTACCTTCGCACTTGTGTGCTGGCCAATGATCAACTGGAGACCTTTGATGGCCGTTGGCGCGTTTTTCCAATCCCGCTTGCGGTTCAAGCAGGGGCGTTCTCAGAGGCTGAGAAGTCTGAAATTCGTGCCGGTGCCGAGCAATGGAACGCCTTCACCAAGGTCAGTCTAGGGCAAGAGATCTTTAGTATCGGAACCAGTGGAATGCCCGAAAGTGAGCTTGCTCGAAGCTCTAATGCGTGCTCGAGCCCAGGAGAAATGAACGGTGCGTTTGCAAACTCGCTGGTCATCTACAAGTTGGGGGCTTGGCCTTATTCATCCCAAGATGCCATCGCAATCACGAGCACTTGTCCGAGTCCGGACACTCCTATTGAGCGGTTCAAACAAGCGAGGATCGATCTCAATTACCAGTTTTTTTTCGTGACGAGCAAGCGCCCGGATCTCAAGAGCATCATTACGCATGAGCTTGGGCATCTTCTGGGACTGAGACATTCATGCGAGCTTTCAAGCTCCTCAGGTGCGCCCATGTGCTCGGATCCGACCCTCAATTCTACCTACTTGACGGCAGTCATGTATCCGGTCTTCAAGTTTGACAGCGCCGGAAGGGGTGAGCGTAGGTTTAAGCTCAATTACAACGATCAGGGGCGGGCCAACTGTCTCTACCTTCCGCTCTTTGAATCCAATTGAGTAAGGCGACGCTTCTAAGAAATGAGCCTACGTGAGCGCAGCAGGGCCACGGCCGAGTCATTGGCGTAGACGCTCGGCACAAAATTAATGAATCCAGACAGGTGCTTCATGAGAGCGTTGTCGCGCTCCACGAGAAGCTGGGGCTGTCCGGCCTTGTCGAGTACTTTGACGGGATCCCGTTCTCGATACAGGCTGTTTTCTTTTCTCCGTTTTCGGATGTGCCCCATGGCACGAGTAAAGACGACGTCTTTTTCTGGAATATCGGCAAGGAGCCATTCGTTCCCCTTGCCATGTTTCTTTAGTACTTGTTCGAACTCAGTCACTTTTTTTCGAATCTGCGAGACGAGTCTTTGCTTTTCACTCTCGTCGCCTTCACTTTTCAAGATCCGGTGCTTAAACAGGGGGTGCGCAAGGGTCTTGGGTGGATGGCGATAGAGCAGCATCTCGATCAGCTCTGAGACCCTCGGATTGCGAATCTTTCTTTGGAGCCGGACTTCTTGAAGTCGGGTCATGAAATACATATCCGTCCACCAGTAAAAGCGCTCGTCCCCCTCATAGATCATCTCCAGCAGGTCGTGAAACTGGTAGAGGTGGTCTTCTTCGAGCAGCGCTTGGGCGATGTGAGAGGACATGATGTCAAATTTTGCTGAACCAGGATTTTTGATCACTTGCGAGTACCAGCTAAATCGCGCGATCAAAAAATCTTCGAGAGCATGAATGGCGTTCTCACGTACTCCAAAGGCAATTTGACCTTCGCCCGCATCGTAGGTGGCCAGATTAGCCAGAATGTACTCTCGGTCAAATTGGCCGTACTTGATGCCAGTGTAGTGCGAGTCACGAAGCAGGTAGTCCATTCGATCAGCATCCAGATCCGAGTGCATGAGCTGGTTTGCAATCAAATGCTTGGAGTCACCTTTGATAATGTCTGAGATCAGTTGAATATCGAAATCAAAATCATCCAGAACGCGGGTGATCCCGCCCTCATAGGGAGTGTTCTTGATGATGAATGAGCCCAGATGTTCATGATTATTAGGAAGATCCTTGGGGGCTTTGCCTGGGTGCTTTCCGCCCTGCCTTTGTGCGCGGCGAGGATCCACTCCGTGCTTGCCGTGGCGAATGTAGGCGTACTCGATTGCGTGCGAAAACGGAAAAGTGCCCAGATCATGCAACAATGCCGCAATTCTGAGGCTCTTGTGAAGCATGGCTGCAGGGTGGGTGGCGTGGCGGTCAAAAAGTTCGTGATCGGGAACTGCAAGGCCCAGAGCCCGGATCATCTGGTCCATTGAGTGCATCACGCCGATGACGTGCGCAAAACGGTTGTGCTCTGCTCCTGGAAAAATATAATTTGAAAAGCCGAGCTGCTTAATCCAACGCAGTCGCTGAAAAAAGGGAGAGTTGATGATGGCTTCTTCCCACTCCGTGATCGGAATGAATCCGTAGAGAACGTCGTAGATCACGCGCTGGTGCCGAAGGGGTCGGTTAGTTGTGAGGCTGGAGCCAGTTGAGTTTGCGCTCACGGGATTTGCCCTCTAGCGAGAAAGCGTCAGTGCAAAGGCTACCGCAATTTTTGCAAACATAGCCGAGTGCCTAAAGCTCATCTGGGGGTTGATGACATCGCGGGCAGTGTGCAAATCGCTAAACATTCGATCAAAACTCGATTCAAAAGGCATGATCGAGCGGTAGCCATTGGAGTGCCATGAAGCATGGTCGCTACATGCGTAGCCGCACTGATCCTCGATGATTTTTGCGCCGATGTATTCTCGGTTGAGGTCGTTGAACCACTGGCGGAGCTCGGGGCTGGTAAAATCAGTCATGGATCCGAGAGTGAATTCGCCGTCGCCCGGAAAAAGCGTCATGTCGAGCTGAAGGGCGCCGACCACCTTGTTCTTGGCTTTGGCATAAGCGCGAGCAATTTCAGCCGATCCCAAGAGCCCGCCCTCTTCACCGGCGTACCAGAAAAGATCGATGGTGCGCTCAGGCTGGGGCTGGGTGAGCAGCACGCGCAGTGCTTCGAGGATGTTTGCAGAACCCGAAGCGTTGTCGTCGGCTCCGGGGGCTCGGCTACTCATAAAGTCGTAAGTGATGGAGTCGAGGTGCCCGCCCAGAACCACCATCTCCTCGGGCTTGGTGCGGCCCAGAATCCTCACACGAATTGATTTTTGCCGCGTGGATTGATGCGGGACCGTCATGACTTGGGCGTCAGAATGGGCTGCGCTCACCATGGCCTGAATTTTTTTGACCATTTCGTCGACGTGAGCATTGGGGTTTGAAGCTCCGTGATAGCGCGACGGATGACTGGAGAGCCACTGCACGATTTGGCGCAGGTGGTCTTCACTCACTGAGTTAACGGCTGAACGGATGCCGGCGTCAGAGACCACGGGAGGCAGAGGAGGTGAGGTCTCACTCGGCGCCTGCCCATGCTGAATTTCTTGGTCGGCCTCGATGAGAGAGAGGAGGTGGGTGCGGCCTTCTTCTCTGAGCTCCATCAGGCCCTGCCATGGAAGTGCGGGCAGTCGTTCAAAACCGCCGCATTTTCCTCGGCGGTGCGCCGCCTCGCGAAGGCGGGGCTCATCGAGCGGATCGAGTCGCGCCAATGAGACGCCGATTTCAGCTGCATGGTCGAGAATTTCGACGCCTACTTCTTGGAGCAGTGAAGTGTCGGCAAGGACAAGAAACGGCTCCCCAGAGGCTTTTTGAGTCTCGTGGACTGGTGAAGCTGCAAGCCCAGGGGCTGCCAACCCAGTCGATGCACTGAAAATTGCAGCACTGGTCAAAATCTTTGCCAAAACCCCAAAGTGAAGAGATCTCATCGCTTTAGAGTCACCCCGGTTGGGCTGCTTGTAAAGTGTCTTCAAGCTGCCCCCTGGTCTGTGTATCCACAGGTATCGGCACAGGCACAGGTTATGAGGTGGGTGTGTTTAGGCTCGCAAAAAGTGCCGTCACCTCAGCGATCGTCATGACTTTCTGCTCTTTTTCGCCATATTTGCGAACTGCAAAAGATCCAGCTTGGATCTCTCGGTCTCCCGCTGCAAGTGCAAACGGGATTTTGGCCACCTGCGCTTCGCGCGTTTTGAGTCCCATCGATTCGTTTCGATCATCGACATCAACACGAATCCCCATTGCCTTGAGCTGGGCTGCAAATTCCTTGCAGTAAGCGTTGTGCGAGTCTTTGATCGGAACGAGTCTTGCCTGAATCGGTGCAAGCCAGAACGGAAACGCTCCGCCCACGTGTTCGGTGAGGACGCCAATGAAGCGCTCCAGCGAGCCCAGCACCGCGCGGTGGATCATCACCGGACGCTTGGCCGAGTTATCGGCAGCCGTGTAGGTCAGGTCAAAGCGCTCCGGCAGATTGAAGTCGAGCTGGATCGTGGAGAGCTGCCAAGAGCGCTTGAGTGCGTCTTTGACAATAAAATCGATCTTTGGACCATAGAATGCGCCGTCCCCGGGATTGATCGTGTATGGGCGTCCCAGTCGGTCCAGCGAGCGCTTGAGAGCGGATTCGGCCTCGTCCCAAAAGGAGTCTGCGCCCACGCGCTTTTCAGGCCGCGTGGACAAGAAAATCTGGACTTCTTTAAAACCAAAAATTTCGAACGTCTTGAAGATCATTTCAGTGACTTTACTGATCTCGTCTTCAATCTGGTCTTGGGTGCAGAACACATGCGCGTCGTCCTGGCAGAACGAGCGTACGCGCGTCAGTCCGTGGGTCACGCCCGATTTTTCATAGCGATGGAGTCTCCCAAAATCAGCGTAGCGCAGAGGAAGGTCGCGGTACGAGTGCTTGAGAGTTCCGTAGAGAACGCAGTGGCTAGGGCAGTTCATGGGCTTCACGCCAAATTGGCGTTCGTCGATCTCGGTGAAGTACATGTTGTCCACGTAGTTGTCGTAGTGGCCCGAAGTCTTCCAGAGCGAGACATCCATGATCTGTGGAGTGATGATTTCTGAGTAATCGTACTTTTTGTAGAGATCCCTCACGTACTGGACCAAACGATTATAGACGATCGTGCCCTTAGGGTAAAAGAAAGGCGAAGCCGGAGCCTCAGGCAAAAATGTAAACAGCTCCAGTTCCCGTCCTAGCTTTCGGTGATCACGCTTTTTGGCCTCTTCAAGGAGCCTCAAGTGTTCATCCAGTTCAGCTTGAGAGCCAAACGCCGTACCGTAAATGCGTTGAAGCTGGGGGTTCTTCTCGCTTCCGCGCCAGTAGGCGCCAGCAATCGAAAGAAGCTTAAACGCTTTGACAGCGCTGGCGCTCTTGACGTGTGGACCTCGGCAAAGATCCGTGAAATCGCCTTCACCGTAGGTAGAGACCGTGGTCGCTCCCATCGTGGATCTGAGTGTTTCGATGATTTCAACTTTGTAGGGTTGGCCCAACTGACGAAACTGCGAGAGGGCCGCCTCGACCGGATGTTCTTGCCGCACAAAAGGTGCATTGGCTTTAATGATCGCAGCCATTTCTTTTTCGATTCGAGGCAGGTCATCTGGGGTCAGTTTTACGTCCAGATCGACGTCGTAATAAAAGCCGTCCTCGACCGTCGGACCGATCCCAAACTTGGCCTGGGGCCAGAGTTTCTGGATCGCATGGGCCATGATGTGTGCGCAGGAGTGGCGCATCGTCTCGAGTTCAGAGTGAATTTCAGGCTCTTGAAGCTCTAAAGGAAGTGCAACTGAAGTTGGCAGTGTTGGGTTGCTCATAGCTTGCCCCAAGCTACCACAGCTTTCAGGGTGCGGCACGCCTGTTGCTTCAGGCTCAGAAAAACAGCCCATCACAAGGATTAAAGGAGGCCCAAGGAGTATGAGAAACGCAAGAAGACAAACCCAGCAGAGATTCAGCTGGATCATTTTTGGACTGCTGGGTGCATTTACGGTTCTGTTGAATGCAAGTTGTGGGAGGGTGGTGACTCGAGGGCAGAGTGGAAAGATCGGGCCCGGAGGGCGAGACGCTGCTCAGATCAATGAGGTGGGACCCCTCGCCCCTGATCAAGAGGTAAAAACCCTGGATTTGGACGGAATTGAGCTTTCAATCCGGGAGGTGAAGCCTTCGTTTGAGTCCCATTCTGACTCATCGTTTACTTTGGGAGAGCCTCAGGCCTTCAAAGCAATGGTGAAATCTACGAATCAGGTCACCCGAGTCATGATTGAAGAGCCGCTGGTTTGGCCCACCTCAGAGACCGGTCGTCTCGCCTTTGAATTGTCGCCCTACCTATCGGGCGAAGTGGGCCAATGGTCGTATCGTTGTAAGTTTGCAGATGGCAGAGTGGCCGAGGATTCGCAGCAAGAGGCAAAAAATCAGTCGCTGGTCGTGGACCGGGCTCACGGAAAGCTCTTGCTACTTTTAGATCAAGTCTTTGGAGAAAAGGGCGATCGCCACGATCCAGCCAGTCAGTGCCAAATTGAAATTCGAAGGGTCGATCAACGTCCACTGGTCGTGGTGATTCGAATGGCGGGCCCTCTTCCTGAGCTCGTCTCAACAGTGCTCCACGAGCGATCCGATTTTGTTGTGGACGAAGAGTTCCTCACCGAGCAGTGGACCAATTCGAGCTCTCGCCGAGTGGCGATGCGCATGGATCCAAAAAGTTCGCTCGATTCTCGCCAAAGGATCAAGTTCACCCGAATTACAGAAAAGAGGCGCACGGTCAGTGAGACTCCTGAGCCCCAAGTGACGTTTAAGACGCTTGGAGCGCGTGGATTTGACATCGAGGCAAAAGTAAACGAGGGGCAGTGGGAAGCTCTTGCCACGCTTCGGGTCATTTTTGAGCCCAAGGAGTCCAAACAGATTCGATTCAGGATTCGGCTCAAAAAAGAAACTCCTCTGGTTTCTCTTCGAGGGCCTGTTCATAGACAGTTTTTTTTCCAAGGAAGGGGAGGCGGCCCGCATGGGATCGATGATCGACCGGCCATGCCTTTTACTTTGACTGAAACAGATGAGCTCATTGGAAGGGACTGGGTGGGAGCGCTTGAGCTGAATTATGTTTTAGAAGAGGTGGGGGATTGGGGCTCTCACAGCAAAAAAAAGGGGCGCGTATTGGATACCCAGCGCGCTCCGACAGAAGCTTTTGACGAGTGGGGCTGGGTCTCGTAAGCGTGGAAGGGCATGATGCCCTTTAGTTTTAGACCTGCAACGATCGAGGATCTGCCCGAATTGGCCCGAATAGAGGCCACGATGCCCACGGGGGCTCAGTGGACCGAGGGTCAATTTCGGTCAGAGCTCGAAAAGCCCTACTCAAGGGTCCTGCTCCTGACTGATGATGAAACGGATCAGTTGATTGCGGGCTACGTGGTCTTTTGGTTGATGTTTGATGAAGCTCAAATTTTGAATATTGCAGTGGATTTTCCGTACAGGGGCTTAGGTTACGGTAAAAAGATGATCCGTCAGGTGGTCGCTGAAGCCCTCAAAAAAGAGATTCGCCGAGTCATCTTAGATGTCCGCAAGGGCAATGATCCCGCGATTTCGCTCTACCAATCCATGCGCTTTGCCATCAGTCATGTGCGTCGTGGCTTTTATTCGGATGGCGAGGACGCCTACACGATGGTCTTGGATTTGGACTTGGGCTTGGATTTGGCCGCAAAGCCCGAGTTCTAAGTTACGTGCCGGGGGTTCGTGTGCCAGTGCTCGGCTCTGTTGCTTTTTCAATGCTAGCCGGATAGGGAATAGCCGTGAAATACAGTCGGATTTTAAAAACTGCTTTAGTTGCTATCCATTTTTTGAGCATCCCGGTGTGGGCGCAAGATCTCAGAGGGGGGTTCGAAGAGTATTTTCGCGATCGGCAGAGACCGATGTCGGCTGAGCAGGACCGAGAGCGGGGTGGAGCTTTCGAGTTAGGTGAAAAACTGCGCTGGCAAGTGGGTCTAGGGCTAACCAACGACATCGCACAGAATCTTTTTGGAAAATCCAAAGGCGCTGACGTGGGCATCGATACTCACGGCTATGATCTGAGATGTCAGCTCATTGGAGATCGAGGACAGCTCAATCTTGATTTGATTGGACGACTGGCTGCCGATGATTTCGTGGACTCTTCGTCGCAGCAATCGTCGGGGCAATGGTCGGGGCAATCGGTTGAAAAAACGTTTTCAACGGATCTCATCGATTTTGATCTCAGGTATGCTGCTCGCGCCAACTCCAAGGGTTGGGGTTATGAGACGACGGTTGGGTTTCGTTATGTTTCGAATCAATACCCCGAAGGAGTGGGGGCTGTTTTTTCTCCCATGGCTCAGAGAAACTGGGCGCATCGAGATCTGAATTTTGGAGATCCCAAAGAAGTGGTCGATGGGGATGTTTCGGAGTTCTGCGGAAAATTGGGCGGAGCGCTCACTTGGCAAATCGAGGGACAGGAGAAGAAATGGTTTTGCTTCACCCGGGTGCGCGCCAACTGTGTGATCCCCGGGGAGCTTGACTCAAACGGCTGGAAGCAATCGACCGTCGGTTTTGATGCTCGAGCGGGCTATCCTGTGATTTCTAATCAGAACCGAGCCAAACCGCCTATTTTATCGATGGAGTGCTCCGTTAGCGCGGACCAAAATTTTTCTCCCGATTGTGAGATCAAAGCAGGCTTGGGCGCGGTTCTGCGCTACGAAGTGTGGGGTGTAAAAATGACCCAATGGTTGGAGCTCGTAAAACCGATTGAGCGCATCGATACACTCCCGATTGCAGGTCAAGAACTTGACCTCAATTCTGATCGCGACCTTATGCTGCTGATCGGCGGGAGCTTCAGGTTCTGAGACTTTTGCGATAAGAGGCGAGGCATCATGTTTGAGCTCCGAGTCGAAGTCGATTTCTCAGCGGCCCACCACATTGAAGGCTACCCGGGCGATTGCGCTAGGCCGCACGGCCACAACTACACGGTCGAGGTTTTTGCCCGCTCCACGCGTCTCGATTCGATCGGCCTTGCCATCGATTTCCGAAAGCTCAAGTCGGCCGCCCGGGAGCTCGTCGCTCCGTGGGATCATCAGGACCTCAATGAACTCCCAGACTTCAGGGGAGTGAGTACTTCGGCCGAGCAGATCGCAAAGATGTCTTACGAAAGGCTTTGCAGCCAGATCAATTCGGAGTCCTCCGACGGCCGCGTATGGATCGAAAAGGTCACGGTCTGGGAAACCGAGCGGTGTTCGGCATCGTACTTTGAGCCCAATCAGAGTGCTTGAACGTGAGTATGAAACTAGGCTCTACTGACGCAGTTGTTCTTCTGTCGGGGGGCCTCGATTCTTCAGCTAACCTGGCGCTTGCGTGTGATCGCGGTTGGCGCTGTGTCGCTCTTACGATCAACTATGGCCAGCGGGCGTGGGAGTCCGAGCGCAGGGCAGCGCACGCAATCGCAGCCCACTATGACGTGCCTGTGCGCGAGCTGGATCTCGCCTTCATCGGGAGCTTGGGCCGGAGCGCGCTTACCGATGCTTCGATCGAGATTCCGGGGATCGCACGTGAGAGGCTGGATGACCGTGTCGCCACCGAAGGCACGGCCAACGCCGTTTGGGTGCCCAATCGCAATGGAGTGATGATCAGCCTGGCCAGTGCGTGGGCTGAAGCAGTTCAGGCACCCCGAGTGTTGATTGGATTTAACCGTGAAGAAGCTGCCACTTTTCCCGATAACTCTCGCGATTTTATGGAGGCCATGAATCGGGCCCTTTTTTACTCCACTCGCGGAAAAGTGAGTGTTGAGAGCTTGATTGTGGATCTCACGAAGGCGCAGACGGTGGGTGAACTGAGGCGGCTTTCAAACCGCTTTCCGTTTGATCTCGTGTGGAGCTGCTATCGTTCCGGCGCCACGCAGTGCGGGCACTGTGAAAGCTGCCAGCGGTTTTTGAGGGCCATGGCGTCATGAATCCAGGGTTGAATGTGCAGTGGTTGGATCGTGAGCTGGCCTACACGGGCCCGGAGCTCAGGCCTCATTGGATCCTTTCAAACTTCAAGATCCAGGGAAGTGCCGTGGTTGCCTTCTGCGGTCGCTGCGAAGTGCGGACTGAAAACCTCGTGGACTGGGAGGACCGCATTGCCAGCGACCACATTCGTGCGGCGCGCATGGTGCATTTCGTGGGCGAGTTTTTTGGTCCGTCGCTTCGAGAAGCGGTTTGGATGCAGCGGCTTTTTGTTGGGATTTTGTCAGAAATTCTACGAGAAGAGTTTGGGGTCGCGACCACGCGAACGGGCGATGACCTGTGGGTGGGTGCAGGGGAGTCCCGGCGCAAGCTCTCGGTTTCGATCGTGACCTCAAGCGCTGTTTCGCAGCTTTTGCACATCGGCATCAATGTGGATCCTGCCGGTGCGCCGGTGCCGGCAGTGGGTCTGGGTGAGCTGGGAGTGGATGCAGTTGGGTTTGCCAGAATCGCGCTCGAGAGATTTGCGCGGGAGACCGTGTCGGTCTGGGATGCCACGACTAAGGTGATGCCGGTGTGACAAGGTAGCTTGCTGCTTTCTGGGATGCCCCCTAGACTGGAGAACGTGAAACGATCTTGGCTCGGGGTAGGTATTGCGATTGGGCTTGGAGTAACCACTCCTGCGCTTTCGATGCCTCCGATCGTTGTTCGTGGCATCTACGGGTACCTGGATCCACCATCAAAAGACGCAGGCCTGGACCCCAAGCGCTGCTCACAAAATGCTCTCGGGGGCACTCAAGGCATTCAGTACTGCGATCAACGCTATGGTGCCGCAGGCTTATCGTTGGGGATTTCTGGACATTATCCACTGGTGAGCCTGCTCAGGCTTTCGGTTGCTCCGTTCTTAGAAGGATTCATGCTCTACGCTCCCGAGCTTCTGGCCTCGAGGCTGAGGGGCGGGGTGATGGCGGGCTTTGACCTCTGGTACTGGGTGCTAGGCGGTAGGCTCCGGGTCGGTCCTCAGATCGCAGGAGGCTACGTGCTGGGCGGCTTTAAGATGAACGGCGGCCTAGGAGTTGCCTGGTGCCTGGCATGCTCGGTGCCCGATAGGGCGGGAGCCTTCCGTCGCAGCCTGGACAGCGTCGTGCTGCGGCGCTCTGGGAGTTTCAATCCTGCGCGCAAGCAGGGAGACGCTTTTGATGGAAGTCTCGATCGTTGGGAGTTGGGCCTGGTTTTCAAGCTCGGGCAAGGACGCACCAAAACCGCCCAAAATACTGCGCCATAAACTTGACGCAAGATCCTGTATTTGACGGATGGCCCCGCGTTGCCTCAGGCTAGGTCATCATGACCATTCAAGAAAAGTCGGGCCAAGAAAAGTTGGGAAAAGTCTTGTTTGATGGCAAGGGTCTGAAGCTCAAGGACTTGGGCGACGGGGTTCGAGAAATCCAGTTTGATCTCGTGGGTGAAAGCGCCAATCGATTTAGCTCACTCATGCTAGCCGATCTTGAGACCGCTTGGGCGATGCTCGAAAAAGACTCGGGCGCCCGCGGAGTGCTGCTCACCACCGCAAAGGATGCCTTTTTTGTAGGCGCGGATGTCACCGAATTTTTGGACCACTTCAAGAAGTCCGATGCCGACCTCGGCAATTGGCTGTGGAAGACTCAGGAACTTTTTTCGCGCATCGACGACTCGAAGGTTCCGGTCGTCTGCCTCATCCATGGATTTGCGCTGGGAGGAGGCTGCGAGCTTGCACTCTCGGCTCACTACCGACTTGCCACTCCACAGGCCAAGATTGGACTTCCTGAGACTAAACTCGGTATTTTTCCGGGCTGGGGCGGGACGGTGAGGCTCTCCAGGCTCTGCGGCGCCGACGTTGCGATTGAGTGGATTTGTGGAGCTGCCAACCATTCGGCAAACGAGGCGCTCAAGGTGGGCGCAATCGACGGAATCGTGCCCGCTGAAAAGCTTCGCGAAGCGGGCCTTCGCACCCTGCAGAACTGCATTTCGGGCACCTTTGACTGGAAAGCGCGCAACCGGCAGAAAAAGGAACCCCTCAAGCTCGGATCGGTCGAGCTCGCCATGGTGTTCAACACCTCGAAGGCGTTTGTGGGCGCCCAGGCAGGCGCCAACTATCCCGCTCCGATGGCTGCGATCGATGTGATTGAAAAGGGGGCAAAGCTTGCGCGAGACGAAGCCCTCAGGATCGAAACCGACACCTTCGTTCAGATCACCCGTACGCCGCAGGCGCTGGCGCTCGTCGGGGTTTTCTTGTCCGACCAGTACGCAAAGAAGGCTGCAAAAAAGCATTCAAAAGGAGCGCTGGAGATTCGAAAAGCCGCAGTGCTCGGCGCCGGCATCATGGGCGGAGGAGTGGCTTATCAGTCGAGCACTTCAAAGATCCCGATCGTCATGAAGGACATCCGCGACGAAGCACTAGCGCTAGGAATGAAAGAGGCTTCGAAGCTTCTCGAAAAGCAGGTTGAAAAGGGCAAGCTCACGGCCTCGCAAATGGGCGAGAGCCTGTCGCGCATCCGTCCCACGCTTTCGATGACAGAGATCAAGGACGCAGACATTGTTGTCGAAGCAGTAGTCGAAAACGAAAAGATCAAGGGCCAGGTGCTGGCTGAAACTGAAGCTACGATCCGCCAAGATGCGATTTTGACGAGCAACACTTCGACGATCTCGATCACCAGGCTCGCGCGTGGCCTCAAGCGGCCTGAGAACTTTTGCGGGATGCATTTTTTCAATCCCGTGCACCGCATGCCGCTCGTTGAAGTGATCCGCGGTGAAAAGACATCCGATCGTGCTGTCGCTGCCGCAGTCGCGTATGCGAGCGCCATGGGCAAGACTCCGATCGTGGTCAATGACTGCCCAGGCTTCTTGGTCAATCGAGTGCTGTTTCCGTATTTTGCGGGATTTAGCGGCCTTGTTCGCGATGGAGTGGATTTTGCGCGAATTGATAAAGTGATGGAAAAATGGGGCTGGCCCATGGGCCCGGCCTACCTGCTTGATGTCGTGGGCATCGATACGGGGCATCACTGCGAAGGCGTGATGGCCGAGGGCTTTCCGGACCGCATGAAGCCCGCCTATAAGAACGTGATCGCCCTGCAGTTTGAGGCCGGACGGTTTGGACAGAAAAATGGCAAGGGCTTTTACAACTACACGCAGGATCCCAAGGGTAAGCCCAAGAAGGAAATCAATCCCGAGGTTTTTGAAATCATCAAGAAAGCTCATGGACCTGAGAAGGAGCGTCCACAGACGGAGATCAGTGATGCCGAAATCGTTGAGCGGATGATGCTCCCGATGCTCTTTGAGTGCTCGCGCTGCCTTGAAGACAAGATCGTGGCCACTCCGATGGAGCTCGATCTTGCGCTCATCTACGGGCTTGGTTTTCCGCCGTTTAGGGGTGGTGCCATGAAGTTTGCTGACGAGCTCACCGCTACAAAGCTCGTAGAGCTGGGGTCAAAGTATGCGCCCAGACTTGGAAAAGCCTACGAGCCCACGGCTCAGATCCGCCAGATGGCAGCAAACCAGACTTCGTTTTATTCGAGATAAAGAGAGGCCCCCCAATGGCAAGCTTCAATGATCGTGATGCAGTGGTGATCGACGCAATCCGTACCCCGATGGGGCGCTCTAAGGGCGGAGTTTTTCGAAATACTCGTGCTGAGGACCTTTCGGCCCATGTGATGAAGGGATTGCTCGAGCGTAACCCCAAGGTCGATCCCCATGAGATCGACGACATTATTTGGGGCTGCGTGCAGCAGACGCTTGAGCAGGCTTACAATATTGCGCGCTTTTCTCAACTTTTGGCAGGGATCCCTAAGCATGTGAGTGCGCAAACCGTGAATCGACTCTGCGGCTCTTCGATGACCGCGCTTCATAGTGCAGCGCAGGGTATCCTGGCGGGAGAGGGAGAAGTCTATCTCGTAGGCGGAATCGAGCACATGGGGCATGTGCCGATGACTCATGGACTCGATTTCAATCCGCACTTAGGCCATTTCATGGCCAAGGGGGGCGGAAACATGGGGCTTACGGCCGAGCTTCTGGCGCGAATGCATGGAATGGACCGCAAAAAGCAGGACGAGTTTGCGCTCCGTTCGCACCAAAACGCGCACCAGGCCACCGTGCAGGGAAGGTTCAAGAATGAGATCCTCCCCACGTTTGGACATGATGAAGAGGGTGCTCCCAAGCTCGTGGATTATGATGAAGTGATTCGTCCCGAGACCACGATCGAGGGGCTCTCAGTCCTCAAGCCCGTTTTTGATCCCAAGAACGGAACAGTGACCGCGGGCAATGCTTCGGCAATCAGCGACGGAGCAGCCGGGCTTCTCGTGATGTCGGGCGCACGGGCCCGGGCACTTGGACTCAAGCCCATGGCTAAGGTGCGCGCGATGGCGGCCTCGGGTTGTGATCCGGCAATCATGGGTTACGGGCCTGTGCCTGCGGTGCAAAAAGCACTCAAGCGCTCAAGCCTCAAGGGAACGGACATCGATGTTTATGAACTCAATGAGGCTTTTGCTGCGCAGTCGCTTCCGGTCATGAAAGACTTGGGCTTACTTGAAGTCGCTGAAAAGAAAGTGAACCTCAATGGCGGCGCCATCGCTCTTGGCCATCCGCTGGGCTGCTCGGGTGCGCGCATCAGTGCAACGCTTTTGCACATTATGAAAAACCGCGGAATGAGACTTGGGGTTTCGACCATGTGCATTGGCATGGGTCAGGGTGTTGCGACGGTGTTTGAGGCGATCTAAGAAACAGCGTTGATTCTTAGCGGCCGGAACTGCCTTTTGGAAGATCCAGTGCACCGCTCTTTGTGTTCAAGGGGGTACGCCAGGGGGCCGGTCCTTCGGCCAGTTTGACTTCGAACCGAGTTTTTCGTGTTCTAGGGTCACGCCGAATGGCAGCGTCTCGGACGTGCACCATTTTGAGTAAGTCTCCGGCTAGCTTTTGCTCTTCGGTGCTTGCGCCAGCCAAGAGCTGTTGCGCAAAACCTGAGTCAGTGCTCTGTGATGAAAGAAAGGTTCTTCGTTGTTCGCTGAAACGATACCGCAGCGCAAGTTCTCCGTTTGAAGAGTCAATCGAGGGATCGCTGATCCCGGTCTTGGATTGGAGTTCACTCCAGCCTGGAATTTCTGAAAGGGGCACTTCGAAAAGCGGCTTAGAGCCGAGCTCTTGGTTTGCCGACTGAATCTGCTGATTGATGCTGAATAGAACTTGTTCTTTGATGGTGCCTTTATCGCTGAGTCCAACAAGGCTACCCATCCCGAGGTCAGCGGCAACCTCTCCCCACCAGCCGAGCGTACTCACCGAGCTGGCTGCAAGGTTGGTGTCTTCTAGTTTTAAGGGCTTGACCCCGTCCAGGGAGACTTGGAGTTTGCCGTCTTTGGTTTCAATTTTGGCAGCTGCCCGGACTTGGGTAGTGATGTGTTCTAGTGGGCGGGTGCCGCGTGCCACGTAAGGTTTACAGTTTACTGTTCTTCGAATGGTTGAAGGTCCGCTTGGAACTAAAACGACCTCCTCTGCTGTCGTACGAGCCTCGCAGACTTCTTCAACCATCGCATCTGAGAGGCTTTTGAGTTCAGGAGTGGTATTGGGGTCTACATCGACCTGTAATTCAACTTGAAGAGTGCCTTTGGGGCCGAGTGTGAGCTTGGGCCGACCCAGAACGGTCAGCGATCTTTTTTCTGGAAGGTTGGCCTTTCTGCGCTCGATCATGACGAGGTCTGGAATTCGATTTCCCTTGGTGTCAATCACTTCTCCGCTGGGCTCTAGTCTTCCAACCTGAGCCATTCCATCAGCAGTCCAAACTTCTTTGTTGGATCTGACGACCAGCTGGGTGAGTCCTTTTGTTTTTGTATTCAGAATTGCAAGCTCAGGCTTTTCGACCCATTTACCGTCAGAGTGCATCATCAGCATTCCGTCTGCTAAGTTTTGAAGCGTTCTTTCTGGAATGCTGACCCGACCTCCGTTTTCGTCCTGCTCGATCTGGACGGCTTGCCCTGACTGATCGGTCACGCGTAAGTCTAGAGAACGCAGTAGCTCAAAGCTCACGATTCCATCTTTGACCAGAGGTCTAAGCCGCAAGCGCCCCTTGGCCTGAATGGGAGGTTTGGCGAGCGCTGCGTACCCGGGGAGGCTCTGGCCAGGAAACTGGCTGAAGTTCCCCGCAACCTGGATTTCAATGGCCCCTGGCTCGCCACTTTCAGGGGCATCCAGAAGACTCAGATCAGGAGCAGAGTCGAGGTTGAGAACTCCCCATCCTGGAATTTCAAGACGTCTAGACTGGGGGCTTTCAAACAGCGTTTGAATCAAGTGCTGAATCTCGCGCTCTTGAGCAAGAACCATAGCCTCGTCGGATTGGAGCGGAAGGGTATCGGCTTGCGGATCAAATCCGCACGGACTCCCGGTAGGTCCAATCCCAATCCGGACACCCTTTTGGGCAAAGGCCAGGCCTTGAATTGCCAGTTCGACGGCTTGCTTTTGGTAGGCCGAGTACTGAGCTTGTAGAGTCTCATTGACCTGCTTGAGAGCGGACGCACTGATCTGGTCTCTGAGGATTTGATTGAGGTCCGAGGAGTTTTCGGCCCAAATCGTAGAGCCGCTCTCCTTGAGATACTGACATGCGGCATCTCGAATAGTCATTTCTAGTTCTGGAGAAGGACGGAGTTGGCCGGTGGAGGCTTCTCCGAGATTGATCTGGATCAGACTGCAGTCGATTTCAAGCCCCTCAGGATTGAGTCGGATTTCTGGGCGAGCTGCCTTGAGCTCAGGCGTCCCGTTCTTGCCCGTCGTGATGCGAGCCTCAAGAATGGCTTCCACTCCGTTCTTGAGTTTGAGCTGAACCCCAGAGATGTCGACAGAAATATTCTTGGCCTCGAGATCAAAGAAATCATGTTTAATTCCAAGCTGCTGGGCTGTGAGGCGCAGAGGGGAGTCCTGTCGAAAGCGGATGACTTTTGGAGCGTAGCTGACTCGGAGCGTGTCCGGGCTTTCGCCTGCGCTGAGCTCGAGGTCATTGGGGCCGATTCGGGGAAGTGTCGGAGTTTTAAGTTGCTTCAGTTTGGCAAGCTTCTGGGCTTTTTGTTCGGGAGTGTCTTCTTGAATGTCGATTTTGAGTTCGTCTAAGAACAGCTTTCCGTTACCTAAACTTAAATTGAGTTGGCCCGGCTCACGACTCCATTCGGCCGTGCCGAGATCTGTTTTGAACACCCCCTTTTTGGGGAGGGCTGCCTCGGCCTGTCTACGGATCAACTCCCACGGAACTTGGAGCTCACTGGCTGCGATGCTCTGTGCGTATGCGGTGTGAGTACCCATAGGCCAGGCCACGATCCAAGTGAGTAGAAAAACCCAGGATCTCATTTTTGATCTCCATTGGGTTTCATTAAGATCACAAGCTCGTCTGGGTTTTTTGCGTTAATTCTAAAACTCTCGAGCGCCAGACCGCTCATCTCAGAGTAAGGAGCGAGGTCCAAAGAAACTCGGTTTTTTCCATCCCGCTTGGAGGTTCTTAGCCATTTTTTGGCGTCCTTGCTTCCGACAAGATTTTTTACTCCAGCGAGAATGAGGGTTGGGGGAAATAGAATTTCAAGTATGGACGCTTGATAAGAAAAGTCTTTGATCTCCTCCGCTTCAAAAATCAGTGACTTTCCATCAGGAGAGGTCTTGATCGATGCTTTGATGGTGGCGTCGAAGGGATGGCCGTCTGCTTCGACCTGTACTTTGAAAGTAAATTTGCCTTGTTCGAATCCGATTCTTTTACCCTCAGAGTCCCACCCAGGCTCAATCACGGGAGGACTTCGAAGTTTAAGGATCGGTACCGGGGCGAGCATGAGGTTCAACGTTCCGTCGTTGAACATGCGTGAGAGCTGTCGATTCATTGCACTAAAAGAAAGGGTGTTTTCATACGCTTGGAGCGGAGGAGAGCTAGGCGCGTTGGGGGCTATGCAAAAGGGAGCTAGTGTTTGTGCACCTTGGTTGAGGTCTTTGAGTGTTTCGACAATTCCAACGACACGATCTCTCAATCGTGTCGAATTCTCTGAGATTTCTGTCCTGATTTGGGTTGAGAGTTTGGCGTGGATCAGTGTCTGGTGAATCTGAGCGGATTTTTCTGCTAGAGCCGGGTTTGAGAGGCCATCGTTCTCAATAAATTCTTGAAGACTTTGAGACACCACGCGCAGCTTACATTCAAAGAGAGTTTCTCCTGGTTTTCCTTCAAGTGGACAGTCTTTTCCGCGGGCTGGGCCCATGAGTTGGGCAAGGGCTTGAGCAGACGCTCGTCCAGAGAGAGCTTGCACGAGCTCGTCTCTAAAACGCTGCAAGGTTGCGGAGGTCTCGTTCGATTCCAGGTCGAGCTTTGAGCTGAAATCCTTCCAGTTTGAGGTTAGGTTTTCAATCGATGCCCGAAGAAGCTTGGCTCGTATGGATGGGGGACTCAGCTCCCCGGCATCGAGCGGCGCTAGCCGGAACATTTCTTGAAGTTCACTGAGCGTGGCTCGGGCAATGGATGAATCGGATGCCCTTTGTTCGTCTGTCTTTTCTGAGATTTGTGGAGATGAGGAGTTGCGTGCGCGGATCTCCTCAAGAATCAAGTCTGCATTCTCAGAAAGTGGCGATTGAACTTGCTGACGTAGAAAGTGTGAGAGCGAAAACTTTGATCTAAACTCCTCGATGCTTTGATTGATTTGGGTCTGGCGTTCCTCGAGTTCAGTGGTGAGATACTCATTGATCAGAGGGGCAATCGCTTGGCGCGCGGCTTGGTGGGCCGCAGTTTCGATAGCGGACATGGCTTTGGCGTTGAGGGTCACAGAGCCCGATCCTGTTTCTTTTTGCTGAAAGTTGAATCGAAGCGTCTCTGGGAGATTGAGCCCGATTTTAAGGTCCCCAGGTGACACGGGTTTTTGGGAGAGTCCAGACACTCTGACTGCTGTGCCCTTTTCAGGGAGTAGAGCCTTGGCTCGTGCATTGACTCGCTCGAGCTCGATTTCGACATTGGGCACCGAAATGGCCTGAGCGCCGTCCGAAAGGGGGGTGATGGTCTGACCCTCAATGAGGACTACCTCAAGACCTCGGGCGCTAGCGCGGTTGCCTGACACTTCGAGATCTACTGCGAGATCGGCGTCTCCTCGGTTGTGACGAACAGAGATCTTGGGCTTACCTATTTCGATTTGGACCGCATCCTTTGGAATCCGAATCCCTAGGCGGACGGGAGCGTTTCTCTGTGTACGTAGAAGAGCGAGGACTTGGCTGAGGGTGTCGCCCTGAGAGGCGGGGATCTCAATGAGTGTGTCATCGAGGGATTTTCCGAGGGTCTTCTCTGACTGAAGCTTTTGAGCAAGCCACTCTTCGAGTTTGGTTGCGCCAAAATCGAGGTCGCGTTCTGAGAGAGAGACTCTGGCTACGGGCTGTTGAGAAAATGCAGGCGAGGGGACTCCCAGCAAGAGCGCACCATAGAGTGCGACGCAGAGCGCAATCCTAACCCCATTTTTCAGTGCCTTCTCAATAGCTTTGAAAGGGCAGGGCGAGCGTATAGGTCCAGTCCGACTCATCCTTTGTACTATCGGTGTGCTATCGGATTTCTGCAGAAAAACGAGAGGTCTTCGCAGACAGTGTTGCGCGATGCGTCAGGTTTGACTTGGGATAGTCTTCTGTGATGTTGTCCGGCAGTGATGCAGCCTGTGGCAAGTCTTCCGCAACCCCCTGATTATATTAAGACTCTTCATCCCTATGTGCCCGGAAAGCCCATTGAAGAAACTCAACGAGAGTTCAAGCTCAAGAAAGTCGTAAAGCTTGCTTCAAATGAAAATCCGCTCGGCCCGAGCCGCCGAGCGCTTGCCCAAGCCCGTAAGGTCATGGGTGAGCAGCATCGTTACCCTGACGCTGCAGCTTGGAGCCTCAGGCAGGCTCTCTCCAAGCACCTGAGCACGGGTTCGCTCAAGATCTCGCCCGATGAGCTTTTGCTTGGAAATGGATCGAACGAAGTCATCGATCTTTTGATTCGTGCGTATTTAAAACCCGGTGAAGCGATTGCCACTTCAAGGGCAGCCTTCGTGGCTTATCGAATTTGCGCCCAAGCCCATGGGGTTGAGACCCTAGAGGCAGCGCTCACCCCGGATCTCCGTTTTGATCTCAACGAGCTTGCCCGGGTCGTGAAAGGTGATCCGCGTGTGCGGATGGTGTTCATTGCCAATCCAAACAACCCGACGGGGACTTACAACACTGAGGCCGAGCTCCGAAGTTTTTTAGATCAAGTTTCGCAGATCCAAGGCAGGCCGGTGATTGTGGTGCTCGACTACGCTTACTGGGAATATGTGACTGCAAGGGATCTTCCGGACGCACTCAAACTTCAAAAAGAGTTTGCCAATGTAGTGGTGCTGAGGACCTTTTCAAAAATTTACGGTCTAGCTGGCTTTAGAGTGGGATACGGAGTGGGCAGTCGCGAGCTTTTTTCTTACTGTGAGCGGATCCGGATGCCATTTAATTTGAGTGCGCCCGCGCTTGCCGCTGCCGAGGCGGCACTGCTTGATAGAGCCCATGTCAGGCAAGCAGCACAGGCCAATCGCAAAGGGATGCAGTTCTGGCAAAAGACTTTGAAGCGGCTGGGCATTCCGTTTTGGCCTAGCCAGGGAAATTTTTTGTTAGTCGATGTTCAAAAAGGTCTCAAAATGAGCGGGCCTGAAGTCTTTCAGGCCTGCCTGAGAGAAGGCGTGATCTTTAGGCCTGTGGCCAACTACGGGTTGGAGGGGGCGCTTCGTATTTCGATAGGCACTGACGCTGAGAATCGGTTTGCCGCAAGAGTGCTAGAAAAACTCTCGAAAGAAAAGCTGTCAAAAAAGCAGGTGCTGCGTGGCTGAAGGAGCCGTGCAGAAAAAAGGCCCGATCATTGCCATCGATGGGCCAGCGGGTACCGGCAAGAGCACCGCCACGCGGAGGCTTGCCGAAAAACTGGGTTTCGTACATGTCGATACGGGCGCGCTTTACCGCGCGCTTGCTCATGTGCTGATTCACTCCGGGCAGTGGCCTGAAGGCGTGACGCCCGAAACTTTGCAGGACGCAGATCGACTGGCCGCACAGGAGCTTGCAGGAACGATTGAGCTAGAGTTCAAATTTTCGCCTCGGCGCAATCCAAAGAACCGGATCTACGCAAACGGTAAGGACGTCACGCCTTTTATTCGCACTCCTGAAGTGAGCTTGGCAGCCTCAGCAGTCTCCGGCATTCCGGCGGTACGAGCCTCTCTGCTAGCCCTGCAACGCAAGCTGGGGTGCCAGGGGGCATCGATTTTAGAGGGCAGGGACATTGGGACGGTTGTTTTTCCAGACGCGGATCTCAAGTTTTTTTTGAGCGCAAGTGTGGAGGAGCGCGCTAAGCGCAGGCTGGATGAGCTAGAGGCCACGGGAGCGGACGTGCCGTCGTTCGAAGAGATTAAGGCTCAGATTGCGGCGCGAGACCATGCTGATTCGACACGTAAAGTGGCGCCACTCAAAAAAGCGCTCGATGCCATCGAAGTCGATACGACCCATTTGACTCTCGATCAGGTGGTCGAGCGCCTTCTGGACTCTGCACGGGATCGCCTGGGACTCCGGAGTCGCCCAGGGGCATGAGCGTGGGTTTTCTGATTCGACTCTCGGCTAGACCGCGTATTTTAGTGGTTCGGGCGGACCGATTAGGCGATGTCGTTCTTTCATTGCCGACGATAGAAGTACTCAAGCGTGCTTATCCTCACTCGCACCTGTGCGTGTGGGTTCAGCCGCGAGTCGCCCCCTTATTGAGAGGTCTCCCTTTTATTGATGAAGTGCAGGAGATTGATCCTGCTCAAATAGGAATTCTTGAGTTGCGTAAGCGTTTACGTGCGGGGCGCTGGGAGCTGGCGCTCCTGCTTCAGGCGCAGTTTAAAATTGCTGCGGCTCTTTGGCTAACGCGCGTCCGCTTTAGAGTTGGACCTTTTTCAAAACTGTATTCGTATTTATTTTTTAATTTTGGACTTCGCCAACGCCGTTCTCAAGTGGAGATGCACGAGGCTGATTACAATCTCCAGCTGCTTCAACTTTTAGGGATTGAAGTAGGCTCACGGAGTGTGATCCCGCGGGTGATTCCCGGAAATCCTGCAAAAGCGCGCGTTGAGATTTTTTTGCGGGACGCGGGAGTGGGGCAGGCTCGGCCCTGGGTTGCGGTACATCCAGGAATGGGTGGGAGTGCACTCAATTGGCCCGATTCCCATTACGAAGCTTTGGTGTTGGAGCTTTTGACCTCAGGGGTAGGTGTTGTGGTGACGGGTGGCCCCGGAGAACAAGCCATTTTGGATCGGATGGTCTCGAAGTTTGCGTCGCGGTTTTCAGCAAGCTTTGCAGTTTTTGGCGGCTCAAAAGCAGGCTCAGTCGATGAGCTTGCTGCATTGTATTCGAAGATGGCAGTGGTCGTGGCTCCGAGTACGGGGCCTCTTCATGTGGCTGCCGCAGTGGGTGCCCGGGTGGTTTCGTTCTATCCTCCAATCCGAGTTCAGAGTGCCCGGCGCTGGGGGCCGTATGTTGAAGAGATTCCGGGTTTTGAGCACGAGTCGCGCGCATCGGTGCTCGTGCCTGAGGTTCACTGCGGTCAGGATTTTAAATGCCGTGGGCCGGCTTGCCGATACTTTCCCTGCATGTCGAGTTTAACCGTGGCGCAGGTTCGGGACTTGGTGCAAAACCATCTTAAGCAGTCCCAAAAACACTCATGAAACTCACTCTGACTCAAAAATCCAGGCTTCAGGCTATTTTAAAAAATCTTCATCGGCAGGCGGTTGAGAGGCCGCAAAAAGTGCTGGTGGTGGGAGATGTGGGACTGGATCGTTACACAGTGGGAGCGGTGGATCGAATCTCACCTGAAGCTCCAGTTCCGATTGTGCGGGTGGAGCAGGAGCTCCACAAGCTTGGCCTTGCCGCTAACGTTGCAGATAATTTACGCGCTCTGGGGGGTGAGCCGTTGCTTCTGGGTGTCGTAGGTCGGGACCGGGTGGCCGATGATTTTAAAAAAGTTCTGAAGGAGTCAAAAATTTCGGACTCCCATCTTGTAGTGGATTCAACTCGCCGCACGGTGCTCAAGGAACGCATTGTGAGCGACCGCCAGCAGCTCTTGCGGGTCGACTACGAAGACATAGGCGCATTGAGCGGCGCACTATCGAAACGCCTGGAGCAGAAAGCCTGTGCGCTGGTTTCTCGTTGTGATGTCGTGATTCTAGAAGACTATGCAAAAGGAATGGTTTCGCAGTCGTTTTCTCGTGCGCTTTTCAAGGCTGCGCGCAAGGAGAAAAAACGGGTGCTCGTAGATCCAAACTCCAAGAGTGCACTTTCACTCTACGTTGGGGCCACTCTTTTAACTCCAAACACCAAAGAAGCCGAAGCCCTCTCGGGCATAAAGATTACTGATGGCCCGTCGCTTGCTGCGGCGGGACGAAAAATTCTAGATTCCACCGGGGCTCCTTCTCTCATCATCACGCGGGGCAAGGACGGGATGGCAGTGTTTGAGTCTAAAAAAGAAATCAAAAAGGCTCAGACCCCCCAGCTTATCGAGACCTATGCTCGTGAAGTCTATGATGTCTCCGGGGCAGGTGACACGGTAATCTCTGTGCTTGGCCTTGCGCTCGGGGCAGGCGGCACGCTTGAAGACGCTGCGCGTCTTGCTAGCCTTGCCGCTGCCATCGAGGTCGGAAAGCGTGGCACAGCTACAGTGAGTCTATCAGAGCTCGAGTCTGCGCTTTCGAGTTGGGCTTAATTTTGCAAGGGCGCCCCACTATGGGGCGTAGCCATCAAATTCGTGAAGTCTTGATCCTTGCCGTGGCAAGCATTGTGGTGATTTTAATTTCGGTCGGACTTTCTCCGTGAAAGTCGCTCGGATCACCGAATCACCGGATTGCGGTCAGCCAGGACTTAGGAAATTCTCCTAACTCACCTCGAACTAATGCTGCGTAGTCTTTTTGCAGTTGGGCTGTGATGGGACCCGGGCGGCCGATGAAGGCACCGCGACCGATGGGCCGGCGGTCCACTTCTTTTACTGGAGTGATCTCTGCAGCAGTGCCGGTCAAAAAGATTTCATCTGCGCAATAGAGTTCATCGCGAGTGAAGCGACTTTCAGCAATCGAGATGCCCTTCTTGTTGAAGTACTCGATGACCGTCTGGCGAGTGATGCCGTTTAAGATCGAAGTCAGTGAAGTCGTTTTCACTTTACCGTCACGGATCACGAAAAGATTTTCTCCTGTGCCTTCGGTCAAAAACCCTTCTGGGTCGAGCATGAGGGCCTCATCAAAACCTGCTGCCAGCGCTTCACGCTTAGCCAGCACACCGTTGACGTACTGTCCGGTGATCTTGCCCTTGGTCATGCTCGAGTTGACATGGGGACGGATAAAGCTTGAAATCGCAAGCCTTGCACCTTCGTTTGCGCCCTTGTCGCCCAAGTACGAACCCCACTCCCAGTTGAGGATTGCTACGTCGATGGGGGGGTTGTTTCCGGGGTTTACACCCAGTGGACCGTCGGCTGTGAAAACGATCGGGCGGATGTAGCACTCTTCAAAGCTGTTTGCTTTGCTGGTGTCGACTGCAGCTTGGCAGATTTGGTCGAGCGTAAAGGGGATCGTGATCCCTAAAATTTTACAGGACTCAAAGAGCCGCTCCATGTGCTCGCCCAGCCTAAAGATGGCTCCTCCTCCCTTGGTTTGGCGATAGTCTCGGATGCCCTCAAAGGCACCCACCCCGTAATGAAGTGAGTGAGTGAAAAGACTGATTTTAGCATTCTCTACCGGAAGAATTTTGCCGTTGTACCAAACCTTGGAGCCGCGAGCTGAGCCAGAAGCCATGTGTAAAATACCCTCAGGAGTTTGAAACAGTGGGGGGGATATTTTCTAAGGATGCGTGCGGTGTCAAGCGCCGAGAAGCCATCAACTTGATGATTTCTGAAGCAGTTTCTTCAAGCGCTTTTCCGGTCACATTAAAGATGGGCCAGCGGCGATTTCGCCTAAAAAGTTCGTTTGCATATTCGATTTCTTCAATGACTTTATCAGGATCGGCGTATTCGCCCCCGCGGTCGTGGCCGAGGCGCTCGAGTCTGGCTCTGCGAATCACCAAGAGGTCATGGGCATCAATCGTAAGCCCAATGACGCGCTTCTGGTCGAGCTCAAAGACTTCGCGCGGCACCTCGATGCCTTTGATCAGAGGAATGTTGGCTACCTTCCAACCCTGGTGGCTTAAGTACATGGAGAGCGGAGTCTTGGAGGTGCGGGAGATCCCAAGAATCACCAGATCTGCTCGGTCCAGATCCGTCAGGTCACGGCCGTCGTCATGGGCGATGGTAAACTCCATGGCGTCGATTCGCTGAAAGTATTCTTCGTTAACGTCATGCAGTAGGCCCGCGATCGCTTTGGGTTCAAATCCAAAATGGCTTCCTAGCCCTCTGAGTAGCGGTCCCAGCAGGTCGACGGCCGGAAGCTGGTGGTCCGCGCATTTTTTGAGGAGCAGGGCCCGGAGTTGCGGAGAGACGAGTGTGAAGACGATCAATGCCTTGCCTGAGCCGGTGTCTTGAAGCGCGTCGGTGCAGATCGGGTCGATCTGGGATTCGGAACGAATGTTCTTATGCCGGACGATCTGCACGTCCTGATCGCTAAACTGCACCATGGCTGCCTTGATCATTGCGGCGGCGGTTTCTCCAGTTCCGTCTGAAACCAGCAGGATGCGTTTCTGGCTCATATCAACTCCCCATGCAGCGTTCTATTTTTTGCCTGAGTTTAGGGCGGTCGGCATCAAAAAGAAATCTCTCCGCAAAAGAAAGGCTACGGAGAAAAGTGCGCTGCGCTTTGACCAGCTGGCGAGTGGCAAGTCGGATCTCATCTTCAAGTCCCTCAATGCCTGGACGGAGTTTTCTTCCGGGCGGGGGTGTGCCAGACAAATGAGCCGCGACCTGACGATAGCCTACAGAATGGAGT
>JBKCVM010000004.1:0-11679 GCA_046317855.1 Oligoflexia bacterium | reverse complement strand
CTCCATGGCTTGTCCTCATGTCTCTGGAGTTGCAGCTCTGATGTTGGCTGCCGATTTAAAGATGCCTTTTAAAGAGATCAAGCGCAGGCTGATTCAGACGAGTGAGCCGGTGCCTGCCCTCAGACGCAAAGTCGTGGCGCGGGGAAGGGTCAATGCTGAGCAGGCAGTGAATAACATTGAGACGCCTTCAAACGATCCGGATCCCAATGCATGGGTCGATGTTCCGCGTCGAATCGAGTCAAAACACCCGTACCAAGACTCGATCAATGAGACTTATAAAGTCACCGAGCCTGGAGCCAAGTTCATTCGGGTGGTGTTCACTCGGATTGAGACTGAAGCTCAGTATGATTTCGTCAAGATCCTGTCCCCTTCAGGGAGTGAGTTTGACAGCTTCTCCGGAAAGAGTTCGAACATCGTTTCTGAGTACGTTCCTGGCGACGCGCTTGACATTGTGCTTAGCTCCGACTCGAGCCGAACGGATTGGGGCTTCTTGGTAGAAAAGATTCAAGTCATCCGCTAAGAGCTAGGCTCTGATGCTGGTATTTCTGAGACTCAGGGCCGCAGAAGTGGTGGCGTGGATGGTCATTATCGGGACAGCCGCTTTTGGGTTTGCTTTTGCCCGTGCGGAGGCGCTCCCATCACCAGTGCCTTCTCGCTCTGCTGCGGCAATGACCGAGGTTGAGAAGAGCTCGCTCCGGAGTGCGTTTTTGAGAGCGCTTGAGGCAGAGGTCAAGGCCCTGCGTCAGCGTCATCGTGCCGAAGGGGCGAATCTCATGGCCTCACAAAGGGCTCGTCTCAGGGAGTTGCAGACGACTCGGCGAGACTATCTCAAGAGCGATCAGTTCAAGCAGGCCTCACGCCGACAAAGGCGTGAGGCAGGCCAGGATTTTAATGCCAGGTTTAAGGCCTTGAACGAACTTCTTGCTGCCGAGAGAAAAGGCCAGAGGAGTGATCAAAAGGCGTCGGTGAAATCCCTGGAGCTGGATCAGAAGCGCAGACTCCAGGAGTTTGATGCTTCACTGAGTGTCGGACAGCGCCCCAGTGATCTGCTTTGGACTGGCCCGGGTCGGTAGCACTCGCAAAAGGGGCCTGGCGTAAATGGCGCTAAGACCTCACGCGCTCCACGAGGATCACGCCCTGCTTGGCCTCAAGCGCGCTTAAGACCTTCTGAAGTTGGCCCGTGTCGGGGACTTGGACCTCAAAAAGCGCAATGGCCTTTTTGTCTTTGGTGGTGCGGATGTTTGCTGAGGCAATGTTGACTCCGCAGCTTGCGATCGTCTGGGACATGAGAGCCAAAAGCCCGGGCTGATCCTGACAGACCACGCGGATCTTGACGATTCTGACGATGTTGCCTTTTTCTTGAATGTTCCAGCGCACATCCACGCGGCGATCCTGGTCGTTGTCGATGCCCTTGGCACAGGTGGCGGTGTGAACCGTTACGCCTCGCCCTCGGGTAATGAAACCCACAACGCTGTCGCCCGGGAGGGGATTGCAGCAACGGCCAAACCGGATCAGGACATCCGAGAGGTTTGAAACGATAATGGCGTTCTTGCTGGTGCTTTTTTTCTGAGCTGAAGCAAAGACTTTTTTTAAGAAGCTCGTTGTCTCTTCTTTGTCTGCCTCTTTGCGAGCCTTGCGGATCGCCTCGCGCTCTTCACGCGGAATGACTTGGTCGATGATCTGCTCAGGGAGAATTCTTCCGTAGCCCACTGCAATGTAGAGCTCTTCTAAGTTTCGGACCTGAAAGTCCTGGCCAGCTCGCAAGAGCTCCCCACTCTTTTCAGTTTTAGCCAAGGTTCGATCAAAAGCTTTTAAAACACGCTCGAGCAGCTCTTTGCCCAGCTCATGGGCTCGGTCCCGCTCTTGGGTCTTGATAAAGGCTCGGATCTTGGCTTTGGCGCGCGAGCTTTTTACGATCTTAAGCCAGTCTTTCGAAGGCGTCTGGTTGGGCGCAGTGATGATCTCAACCGTATCACCAGACTTTAAGCGGTGTTTGAGCGGCACCATCTTTCCGTTGATTTTTGCTCCGACGCATTTGTTTCCGACGTCGGTATGGATCGCATAGGCAAAATCTAGGGGAGTAGCACCGTGGGCCAGTTCTCGCACTTCACCTTTTGGGGTGAACACAAAGACGTCCTCGGCAAATAAGTCGATTTTGACGGTCTCCATGAACTCGTTGGGGTCCTGGAGGTCTTTGTTCCATTCGAGCAAGCGGTGAACCCACTCGATATTTTCACGAGAGTTGGAGTCGAACTTTCCTTCTTTGTACTTCCAGTGCGCGGCGATCCCAGATTCCGCCACATTATGCATTTCTTGAGTGCGGATCTGGATCTCTACCCGTTCACCATGGGGGCCAATCACGGTGGTGTGAAGGGATTGGTAGCCATTTGCTTTGGGCATGGCGATGTAGTCTTTAAATCTTCCGGGAACGGGCTTGTAAGTGGCGTGAATCACTCCCAGAGCCTTGTAGCACTCAGTGATGTTCTCCGTGATGATCCTAAAAGCGAGCATGTCGTGGATCTGGTCAAAGTCCACGTTGCGTCGTTCCATTTTTTTATAGATCGAATAGAAGTGCTTGGCCCTGCCCATGACCGTGGCGCGCATGTCGTACTCGCCCAGCTTTTCGATTAAAATCTGTGCGACTTCGTCTGTATAGTCGTCGCGCTCTTTCTTTTTTTTAGAAACACGACTGGCCAATTTGTAATACGAATCCGGATGCAGGTAGCGCAGGCAGAGGTCTTCGAGCTCGATTTTGAGCCAGCTGATGCCCAATCGATTTGCAATGGGAGCGTAAATATCGAGCGTTTCTTGAGCGATGGTTTTTTGTTTGTGCGCAGCAAGGTGCTCAAGCGTACGCATGTTGTTCAACCGGTCGCAGAGTTTGATTAAGATGACTCGAATGTCTTTCGACATGGCGAGCACCATCTTGCGAAAGTTCTCCGCCTGCTTTTCTTCGCTCGTCTTGAATGTGATTTTATTGAGCTTCGTCACCCCATCGACCAGTTCTGAAACATCTTTGCCAAAAAGCTTTTCGATTTCTTCAAGCGTGGCATCAGTGTCTTCGACCGTGTCGTGAAGAAGCCCCGTGATGATGCTAGACAGGTCAAGCTTCAGTTCAGCCAGGGTCTGAGCAACTTCTGTAGGGTGAATGATGTAAGGGTCGCCGCTTGAGCGTTTTTGGTTTCGATGGGCGTGTGTTGCAAATTCGTGAGCCTTACGCACTAGGTCGATTTTGGCGTCCGGGTAGTAACTCAAGATGGAGTTACAAATGGTGTCGAGGGTGGCTTCGGCGTGCTTTGCCATTCTTAGACGCCCCCAGATCTCAGTAGACTTGAAACAAGCGCCTTCAGTTTGAGAGAGGTGCCCTCGAGATCGTCATTGATCAGGACGTGGTCAAACTCAGACGCTCGAGACATTTCGAGCTCGGCATTGCGCATGCGCCGCAAAATGGATTCTTCAGAGTCGGTGCCCCGAGCGCGGAGTCGCTGTTCGAGAACCGCCATACTGGGAGGAGAGATAAAAATCGTGTCACAGCGGGCGCCAAAAGTCTTTTTTAAGCTAGCCGAGCCCTGAACGTCGATGTCGAGAAGGACCGAGAAACCCTCTCGAAAAAAGTCTTCCAGCGTTTTTCTGGAAGTTCCGTAGTAATTGCCATGCACCAAAGCCCATTCAGCAAAGCGTCCCTCGGAGATACCGGATTTGAACTCTTGCTCGGAGGCAAAAAAATAAGCTTCTCCGTGTTTTTCTTGTCCCCGCGGCGCGCGCGTAGTCGTTGAAATGGAGAGTCGGAGTTCTTGAAAGTCTTCGAGCAGCCGCGCGCAGAGGGTCGTCTTTCCGGCTCCGGAGGGAGCGGATAGAACAATCAGTCGAGGAGTCTGCAAGGCCGCTCGTCGTGTGTTCATTCGAGGTTCAGTACCTGTTCTCGAAGTTGCTCAAGTTTCACTTTAATCGCTACCACGAGCTGACTGATGCCGAGGTCCTGGGCCTTGTTGCCCAGAGTGTTGATCTCTCTGCCAAGCTCTTGAAGTAGGAACTCGAGCTTGCGCCCGAGCTGTTGCCCCTCTGAAAGGGTTTTATGAAAGTGCGCAATGTGCCCTTCAAAGCGATGGAGCTCTTCTTGGATGTCTGTGCGCTCAAGCGCTACCGTCAATTCTTGCGCGAGGCGCGTCTCGAGCAAAGCTTGAGTGGGAGTGGGTTGAAGTGGAAAGGCATCGAGAATGCGACGTAGCTTTTCAGTGAGTCGAGACTTCAGCTCTTGCTCACTTTTGGCGCGAGCGCTTTGCACTTGAGCAATCGAGTTTTGGATCTCGTGCATTCCCTGGGTGAGGACAGTCGTGAGGGCCGAGCCTTCGCGCGCCCGCATTTCACGGAGTTCTCCGATGGCTTTACGGGCCAGGGGGGCTAGGTGCTTTGTCCAAAAGTCTTCTAAACGCTGAGGAGATGAGAATTCTGAGGCCAGGCTGCTGGTCTCCTCAGTCCTCAGTACGCTGTCAAATCGGGCGACATCCTGAAGGCTGATCGGTTGGGCGATCTGGAGTTCTTCTCTGAGTTTTTGGAGAGCGCTGTGGACCTCTCGAGCACGGTCTAGATCCAAGAGGACTCGAGGGGCCTTTTCGGATTGGGCCATTGAGTTTTGAGCATCGCCCAGGCTTCGTTCAAGTTTGCAATCCACTGAACCTCTCGAAAGCGCAGTCTGTAAGAGTTGCCGTAGCTGGGTATCAAAGACTTGAAGTTCGCGCGGGAGGCGCAATTTGATGTCTAGAAAACGATGGTTCACGGTCCGGATCTCAAGCCTAAAGCGCTGGCCTGCGAGCTCCCCTTCGGCAGAGCCAAATCCGGTCATTGAAATCCCTGGGGAGATTCCGCGAGAGATGGAGGTGGACCGTTGTTCTGTCATTGTTTCAGGGATTCTCCCATCGCTCTAAATTTCTTGTGCCGCTCGTCAGAAAGGACTTGGGGATTCTGGTCAAGGAGCTTGCAGAGTTCGGTGAAGTTCTTATCCAGTGCCTTGCGCACGTTCGCAAAGGTGGCCTCCCAGCTTCGGTGGGCCCCGCCCTTGGGTTCTTGGATGATTTCATCGATGACGCCCAGTTTGAAAAGATCCGGTGGAGTCATCTTGAGCTTTTCAGCTGCACGCTCAGCCAGGCTTGAATCACTCCAAAGAATGGAGGCGCAACTCTCTGGAGAAATCACAGAATACACCCCAAACTCCTGCATGAGCACTCGGTTTGCGACTCCAATGGCCAGTGCCCCTCCTGAGCCGCCCTCGCCAATCACCAGAGCGACGACGGGAACGGTCAGACCAAACATGAGCCGAATGCTTTCTGCAATGGCCTGGGACTGACCCCGTTCTTCTGCGTCGAGTCCTGGGTAGGCCCCGGGAGTATCGATGAGAGTCAAAATGGGCATGCGAGAGCGCTCGGCAAGTTCCATGAGTCGCATGGCCTTGCGGTAGCCCTCAGGGCGGGCCATTCCAAAATTACGTTCCATTTTTTGCTTAGTGGAACGCCCTTTTTGGTGGCCGATGATCATGATGGGGCGCTTCTTCCAAGTGGCAGTTCCGCCAAGAATTGCTTGATCGTCGCCAAAAGTGCGGTCGCCCTGGAGCTCCAAAAAATCTGGAAAAAGCGCGTCGATATAATCTCGGGTGTAAGGACGGTTAGGGTGCCGCGAGAGCTGGACCCGCTGCCATGCAGTGAGCTTTGCGTAGGTCTGATCGATCAGCTGGTGGACTTTTTTTTCGAGGATCTGGATTTCCTCTCCAAAATCCACCCCTTGTTGCTTGCTCAGCTCCCGAAGGTCCTGGAGTTTTTTCTCAAGGGTAACGATGGGTTTTTCGAAGTCAAAAAACGCTTCCATGGGTGCAGGGACGCTAGCACGGCGGCGCCCCGAGTTAAAGTCCGGAAAGCCTTGAGAAATTTTAATAAATCCGGGTTAGACTGAGGACTATGGAATCGGCCCAAAAAGAAGGCAAATCTCCCCGTTTGCCCGGGGGTTTATCGGCAGGGATCCCTCAGGGCATCAAGAAGCTGTGGGTTTATCAAATTTGGCGGGTTCTGATCTCGGGCGAGGGCGGAAACCGCCGCCTAGCGCTGCTTTTTTTTCTAAGCTCGGTGGGGGCCATCTGGGTCTCTCAGTTAGGAATTTCACGTTTCTTGAATTACCGAAAACTAGAGGCCCAGCGGGCCGCGCGGATGTCCAAGGACAAGGCCCCATGCGTGGAGATGTCCTGCGCTTTTAACGAAATGGAAGAGCTCGCAAAGAAGAAATCTGAAATTGCTGAGATCAAAGCTGCGATGGTGAATCTGGGTGATTTTGAGTTGGCACTGGTGATGCCGTCTGAGCCGTTGGGTGAAAGGCGGGCGGCAACGCCCGGGCACAGCGGCATGACGTTGGGGGTCGAGATTTCAATAGAATTTGACAGCGGGGATACCGGAAGGTGGGTTCAGGCCAATGCCACTCCCGCCCGGAGTGAGGTGCTAGCCGCAGCTGCCGCATTGAGCGGCATGACCCGAGCCGATCTCTTGAGTGTCGAAGGAAAAGCCAGAGTCCGTGACCGCATTCGAGATCGGCTGGATGCGTGGCTTCCTTCGGGCAAGGTCAAGGGAGTGTACTTTAGCAAATTTCTGCTGGAGTAGGCCCTTCACGGGATTTGGTACCTTTTGAGCATTTCAAAGAGAGTGCTTCGGGCAACACCCAGCAGGCGTGCGGCTTCGGTGCGATTTCCTTCAGTGGCTTTCAGGGCTTTGATCAATAGGTGTTTTTCCATTTCTCGGATGTTGAGAAACGGCAATCCTGTCGGTGCCGGGCCAGCGTGGATGCCATCGATTGAGGCGCTCTCGATGAGAAACTCGAGAGAGTCGCTCGATAGAACCAGAGTAAATTCTCCTGCCAAAGCGCAGGCTCGCTCGATGGCGTGTCGAAGTTCTCGGACGTTGCCCGGCCAGGAGTAGGACTTGAGCCGAGTGATGGCCTGAGGTGAAATTTGTTTTTTGAACTCGCGAGCAAATTGCTTAGCGAGGGCCTCGATGTCATCGGGGCGTTCGCGGAGCGGTGGAATGACGAGCGTGACGGAGGCCAGCCGGTAGTACAGGTCCCGTCTGAAGTGCCCGGAGGCTACGAGAGTGGCCAAGGGTTTGTGCGTAGCACAGAGGATGCGCACGGAGGCTCGGCTGAGACTGTCGCTTCCGACGTGTCGGATCTCTCCGTTTTCTAGGAAGCGAAGCAATTTGACTTGAACGTCGGCCGAGAGATCTCCAATTTCGTCCAGAAAGAGAGTTCCGTTATGGGCCTGCATCAGTGCGCCGGCGCGGTGGTGGTGAGCGCCCGTAAATGCGCCTTTGACGTGACCAAAGAGCTCGCTTTCGACGAGCGAAAGGTTGAGGGCTGCGCAGTTGAGCGGAACAAAGGGCCCGGATGCCCGATCGCTCCACGCATGCAGCAAGTGAGCAAGGACTTCTTTGCCGGTCCCGGTTTCTCCCTCCAGGTAGAGGGCAAGAGGAGTCCGCGCTGCCTTGCGAGCGTCCGAGAGGAGCCTTCGGCCCGATGGGCTGACGGTCTGCCAGGGTTTCACGCCGGAGGGAGGGGGAGCGAGCTTTTCGTGATGAGGATGTGGCAGGCGATCCAAGCTTTGGATTGCGCTCGGTCCTTCGGATTGGCTCGGAGTGGAGTGAAGCCTCAGGGAGCTTTCGCCCCAGCGGATTTTGACGTCTTCAAGAAGGCGTGCTTCTCGAGCTTCGAGGTCCCCGAGGGCAAAGGCGGGAGCTCCTTCGGCAGCTTTCATCCAGACGCTGAGGTCTTGGGCTACGTGGAGCTCGCCTGCCCGCGGAGGAAGCGTGGCGTCTTTGATGGGAGCTGGAGCCATGGGGTCTCGCCCCAGCCACACGGAGTGGTTGGCAGTAAGAGGAATGCGCCGGACGTAGCCGCCTGGGTCTTGGATGGCGAGCTCGAGCTTTTTTTTGCAAAGGGCAGTCATAGGGTCTCCTGTCATAGGGTCTCTTGTCATGGGGTCTCCTTGGGGCAGTGTTTCTGTAATGATGACGGAAGTTGCGGAGGGCAGCTCTGGCAAGGAGCGTGCCTGCGGTGCTAGAGTCTTTTTATGGCCGGCGAGTGGATTGCAACAGTGGGAGATCCCAAGCAGCTGGGACCTTTGATTTCTGGCGAATTTCTTAAAGGAAAACGCGAGCCCCGCGTGGCCATGGTGGGGCGATCGAACGTGGGCAAGAGCTCGCTGATTAATGCGATCTTGGGGCAGCGCCTGGCACAAGTGAGCGCCGAACCGGGAAAGACCCGTTTGATTCATTTTTACTCCTGGCTGGAGGGCGGCAAGATCATTGCTGATCTTCCGGGATATGGATTTGCGCGAGCCTCGCACTCGGAGCGAGATAAATGGGCAAAGCTGATTCAAGCCTATATGAAAGCGGATTTGAACCTGAGGCTTGCGCTGCTGCTCTTAGATGCGCGGCACGGGCCGACAGAGCTCGACCAAGAGGCGTTTTATTTTTTACGCGACGGCGGAATGCCCGTGCAGGTGGTGTTCACGAAGCTCGATGCGCTGAAGACTCAGAAGGAGCGGGCCGACCGTAAGCGAGATGCTTCAAGTCTTTTGGAACAGATGGGGCTCGATCCAGAAGATGCCGCGTGGGTGTCGTCAAAGACTGGGGATTCACTTTCATATCTGTTCAAGAGGATTAGGGAGGCAGGTCAATGAAAGTGCTGATTGTGGCTCCAAGTTCAGTGGTTTCGATGCCGGAGTTGAGGCTGGGCGTGGCGGAGATCAAGGCGCGAGGACTTCAAGTTGAAGTGGATCCTCGGGTGAAGAAGAAGGATCTGTTTTTTGCAGGCTCGCACGTGGATCGGGCTCAAGCGTTCATAGATGCCGCTTACCGAGAGGATGTGGACGTGATTTGGTGCGCTCGCGGAGGGTACGGGGCCAATCATTTGCTTTCACACCTGGAGGCAGCCACGCTTGAGCGTGGGCCTCCAAAAAAGGCAAAGTGGCTGGTGGGGTCCTCGGATGCGACTTCTCTTCTGCAGTTTGCACGAGTGAATTGGGGGTTTGCTGCGCTCCATGCGCCGATGCCGGGCCTCAGAAAGTTTGCGCTTCTCTCGTCCGCAGAGAAGGACTCGGTGTTTGGATGGATTTTAGGCGCGCGGGGAGCTGGTTTGGGTCAGGATCGATGGCCAGTTTTCAGACGTCGACTCAAGTGGTGGGGCTCACCGGATCAGACGGTGCGAGGGCGGATGGTGGGCGGAAATCTTACGGTCTGGAACACGCTTCTGGGCACGCGCTTTCAGCCGCGTCATGAGGAGCCTGCGATTCTGTTTCTGGAAGATGTGACGGAAACGCTTCCGCGCATTGACCGAGCGGTCAGGCATCTGGTGGATGCCGGGGGGCTGGTGGGGGTCAGGGCCATTGTGCTGGGAAATTTTTTGGACTGTGAGGATGCCGTTCCGACGGCTTTGCAGAAGCTCCCGTCCGGAGCCAAAGTGCGTGAATCCCAGCTCAGAAATCCACCGGCGCGCTGGGTCCGACCGCTGAGAAGAAGAGTTTCTCAAGTCCAGGGGCTTCGCCGGATTTTTGGTGCGATTTCGAGAGAATGCGGAATTCCGGTGGCTTGGGGCCTGCCGGTGGGCCACGGGCCGGAGCAGTTTGCGCTGCCGCTGGGGGCGGAGGTGGAGATTGGGGTGAGTGGCACCTTTGAACTGCTCCCAGCCACTATGAAGCACGTGGGAACTGCCCGTCATTGAGCCGACATTGAGGCCTAGGTGGGGCCAAGGGCCTTCTTCTGCATTCTGGCTACTTTTGGGGATGTTTCTTTGGCTAACCTGAGTCGGTTTTGAGATTTTCTACCCATTTCATAATGGCGGGGAGCAGTTTAGGGGGAGCAGTTTAGTAGAGGAAAAGCTTGGCAGCAGGATCTTGGCTGCGTTATCTTCCGAGCGTCGCAGCCTGGCTCCTTGGCGGAATTGGTAGACGCGTACGACTCAAAATCGTATATCCTTACGGGTGTCCGAGTTCGATTCTCGGAGGAGCCACCATAATCTTGAAAAGAATCGTGGAGCCGTCCCTGGCCCACCCGGTAATGCAGATTAAACTTAACTGCTCCCTGTCCTTATGATCATTGCACAAACGGAGCAATTGCAGTTTAGTTTGGTCTAAAGGTCGCGGTGAGCCAGTTCCACAGCACTTCCACACGCGGCACTGATCGCATCGCGCGACGCGCCACGAGCCAGAGCGTCCCCTCAGGCATTTCCTCGTTCAAGGGAATGGAAACTAGCCCTATGTTCTGGCCAAGCGGTTCGGCCACCACCAATGCTCCGATTCCGGAGCGAGCGGCATTGAGTAGAAGCTGTAGGTCCGGCGCACGCAGAATGACTCGTGCTTCAGGAACGTGTTGGCGTAGCCACGTCGACTCAGGCGTGTCTGAGAGGTCCTCGCTGAAGGTGAGCCACGGTAGATCCGCGGAGCGAGTTATCAATTTGCTGTTTGCCAGGCTTGGAGCTGCCATGACGCGGAGAGGAAAGGTGGCGAGACGCTGAACGACGAGATCGCCCGTAGTGGGGCGAACAGTTCGAATGGCGAGGTCCGCCTCCCTCTGGGTCAGATCAACAATCGCGTTAGCGGGGTCAAACGAAATCGAAATGCCGGGATGTTTGGAGAGGAATGTGCTCAGACCCCTTGAGATGAGATAGTCCGCAAGCCCTGGTAGAAGTGCCAGCTGGACGTTGCCAACCGGAGCTCGTTCGAGCCCAGCAAGCTCGCTTCGCATCTGTCCAATTGCTCCGGCAGCCTGTTCGGCCAAAGGCAGAATGAGCTCGAGGGCTGGGGTGGGTATTAGCCCATTCGGAGTTCGATCAAAGAGCGCAGCGCCCAGTGACTCTTCAAGTGCGCTGAGACGCCGAAGTACGCGCGCGGGCGTGGTCATTAGGTCTCGCGCGGCCTGCGTCGCGCTTCCACGGCGCGCGATACAGAACAACACTTCGAGCCCAACCGGAATCTCCGGAGTAATAACGTTTTTGAAATACTCTGTGTCGTTCTCGAGCATTCCTTACCTTTGCCGAAGAATCTAAGTTTCTAAAGAGTAATTACTAAAATGAAGTACTTGAAAATGAGGTTCTAAGATGAAGATCAAAAGACTTCTAGTGTTCACTCTGGCGTGCTTGAGCGTGTCCTCAGGCGCTCTGGCCAAGGGGACTGGTATTGAGACCAGTGTGCTCTGGCCCTTCTACCCGGGGAATCATGGTGTACTTCGGGCGGCGATCCCGCTTGCGAGCGACGGGGGCGATCAGCTGATCCTGGGGGTACGGGGTCATAATCCCCATAACCGGAGCAAAGAGGGGCGGTTCTCATCGTTGGCCGCCCACGGCGGGTACCGCGCATTTTTCTGGAAGGGGCTTCATGCCGATTTTTTGGCGCACTTTGGCGTTGGTCGCATCCGGGGAAGTGTGGTCGATGGGAAGGACTACGATTCTTTCGATATTGATGTAATGGCGGTTGCCGGGTGGCGGTTCGACTTTGGTCCGCTCTACGCACTTGTGCAACCCCTTGGGATTGGCTCTGTGCTCTATCGGAGTAATCCCTGGGAGATCGTGGGTGAGGGGCGGCGAACAACCGAGCCGCCGATCTTCGTGGCCAACATCTTGGTGGGCTGGCAGTTCTGATTCGTTGGGCCCTGT
>JBKCVM010000003.1:0-6177 GCA_046317855.1 Oligoflexia bacterium | reverse complement strand
AAAAGTTTCTGACTCAAACCCAAGACATGGAGCGAGTCTCAGTAATCGAGGGCAAGCAAAAAGCAGGTGAGGCGCTTTCAAGAGAAGACCTTAGATTTCTCTATGAGATCGATCGCAAGATTGAAGGTTTTGGATACGGAAAGAGTCCTCGCGTGGAAAAGCTGTTGAAGGATCGGGACAAACGAGCTGATTTTGCTTTGGTTTTCAAATGCCACCCTACTCAGATAAGCTTCACGCAAGACGAGTTTTTGAAAAACCGCACGCTCTATCATTTTGGTGATTTAATTTTAAATGAGGCCAAGACACCAAACGAGCTTCCTCCCCTCCCTCGTTACATGAAAGGAACACTTTCCCTAGGCGGCCTCCAGGACGCCCGAGGCCTGATCTTACCTGCGGGGGTGAAGTGGGTCATTTTAAACGGCCTCAAGTCAGCCGAGGGCCTGATCTTACCTGCGGGGGTGGAGTGGGTCTATCTAGATGGCCTCAAGACGGTCCGAGGCCTGATCTTACCTGCGGGGGTGAAGAGGGTCGATCTAGACGGCCTCCAGGACGCTCGAGGCCTGATCTTACCTGCGGGGGTGACGTCTGTCGGTTTAACCGGCCTCCAGACGGTCCGAGGACTCAAGCTTCCCGAGGGTATTCGTGAGATTCAGATCCGAGGAAAGTTTTTCGATATTCGCGATCCTCAGAGCTTGCAAAAGATTCAAAAGAAAATCGATAGGGGTGCTTTGGATGTCGGATGGACTTCCTTTCTTTTGAATCTTTTTTAAGAAATCCACCCAGATATCCGAAAAGCGGGAGTGAGCAAGGGTCTAATGAAGACGTCCACTCGGGGATGGATCTCATGGGTTTTGATTTTGTCCTATGGGACCGGGCTCTTTCCGGTTCGGGTTCTTGCTGATTTACGCAAATCCGAGCTCAGTTCCGAGCGTGAGCGGCTATTTCAGGCAATTGGTCTAGCCCAGCAATTGGGCACTAGTTCTGATCAACTCAACCATCAGCTCATGCCGTGGACGCGTGATTTAGCGCACCGCATGACCGAGGCTAAGCATCCAGATTCTGAGCGGATGACCAATACGTGGCTGCCTCAGATGGAGCGCTTGCAAGAGGTGTCCAACACCCTCAGGCAATGCAAGCTAAGTTTAGGGTCTGGAGCTTCAGTGAAGGGTTGCGAGCTCGAGCAGGAGCCGTCCTCTGCGGCCATGCTGAGTCTACAACGAGACTTGGATGCCCTGGCAAATGCGGAGCAAGCAAGCGAGCGCTCTGACCTGGCAAAAAAGTTCTATGAAGCAATCATTCAAAAAACCCGTGCCAATACTCTAGCTCTGTATGCTCGGGTGAGTTCGAAGTACTCAAAAGAACTCGCGCAAGATCCTGAGCAGGCACTCGACTCTATCTATCAAGAAGTGAGCGAGCAGGGGCAGCGAAGGGTGCCACTCAGAAGGACGGGGAGGTACTCAGAGGAAACTCGCGATCCGGGCGCTGTCAGGTCCATTCAAAATCTCTCTAAACAGGCTTCAGAAGTAGCAAAAAAAGACCCTCAAATTATCTACTCCATTCAACGAGCCATTTCGGTTCAGCCGCGTTCTGAGGAGGCTCGGCGCGCAGCTCGAGAAGAGTACTTCAAAAATACCCAGCGCAACGCAGTCATTCTTCATCGGGAGCTTTCAACGGCGCGTGAGTTTGCAACGCAGGCCCAGGCTACCCGTGATTTGCTCCAAATGCGCTGGCTAGAGTCTGAGCCCAGATTAGAGCTTGATTCACCTCAGGTGAGCCCAGTGAGGGTGATCGACATTCATCCAGTCAGGGATGCGAGCTATCTGCTTGGCCAATCGCCCGAGAAAGGTTTTTCTTCGTTCTTAAAGCCAATTCAATCTCAAACGACCGGTCCCCAAGTCCGCGCCGGGGATGCGTTGCCCGAGTTTTTAAGGCAAAGGTACGGGTTAGAAGTCCAGGAGTGGAAGGGGCGTCAGCGTGATCCCCTCTATCAAGGCTTGGTGGCAGCCAACTCCGATGAGATGGTGCTGCGGGAGTTTGAGCGAGTTTACCCAGGAAAAGGGGCTCAGCTTGCAGCTCAGTTTGTGAGCCATCTGGATGAGGCTTTTAAGAATCGCCCGCGGCAAGTGACGGCTGCAGCGGTCCTTGAGATTGTGCGCGATTCAGTCGATCGAATTCAGGTCAGAGATCCTGACGGCCAGTCTGTTCCGCTTTCAAAGCGTGCGACCACCATTTACAGCCGAGCTGCAATCAGAGCGCAAGAGCTGCAGTCTAGCCTGAGGCAAAATCCTCTCACTTGGCAGCGGTCTTCTTCTGCAAATGTCGTAACAGATGGGATCAGGAACGTTTCTGAACTTCCTGCTCAAAAACTCCAGAAGCAACTTCAAGAATTTTACTCTTCGAGTAGAGAATTGCTTCTGAAGATCGAGCAAGAGCTGTCTAGGAGTGATCCTGAGCGGGGAATAAAAGACGCGCTGATCCGTAACCCTGCAGTGATTGCGCAAGTACTAGAAGAACATCCGGAATTTGCAGGTCTGGCCTGCACTCTGAATCAGGACATTCGTCGTGAAGGCTCGCAACAAGTCGAGGCAGACCAATTTTGGGCAATCACAGGTGCGGTGATTCTCGGAGGTTTGACGCTCTTGACAGGTGGCGCAGCTTTGCTGGGTACGGGATCGCTGGTTGCTATGCTGGGCACAGCTTCAGGAGCGGCGGGCGTGACTCTTGGTTCGATCTCGACCGCCCGCGCAGTTGTTCGTGGAAACGAACTAAGCCGTCAGGCTGAGCAGGCGAGACTCTATCTTTCAGGGCTTGGGATGGGCCAACCGGGTGAGATTGAGCACCTCATGGAGCAGGCCAACGACCGTTTCGTTGATGCGATCCTGAGTGGGGCTCTAACGCCGCTAGATGTCGTGGGTTTTTACTCAGGCTTGAAGGGGCTTTCTGCGGCCGCAGCATTTGAGAGTCTGGGGCGGGCGGCTAAAGGTGGGCAGTCGCTTCAGTCTGCAGTGAAGTCGGTCGCGACTGAGGCAGAGACTTTTTCATCGAGGCTTGCGCGCGGCAAAGCCCGTTCACCTGAATACGATGCAGAGCTCTCCGATATCGAACGCGTGCTCGATGACGCAAAACGGGCAGCGATTGAAGAGGCGCATCAAGTGGGCGCTGGCAGACAAGGACCTTATTCGATGCAAGAGCTCCGAGAAAAATACGACACGCTCCGGCGGGCAGGTTTTGACGTGGATCAGGCTGATGTGCTGATTCGATCAGGGGTCGCTGGTTTTGGAGACCGTGTGGAGGATACCGCTCGTGCTTCGGCTGCTAGGCGTGCCCTTTTGGGGGTTGAGCCTGGGGATCAAGTGAGCTTTCGTAGCTGGAGTGGGCAGAGCTATGAGGTCACCGTGCTTGAAGCACCTGATCGGATGGGTAACGGGCTTGAGTTTTTTAAGGTCAAAAACCAGCAAGGTGAAGTTGGAATGGTTGCGCTGCATCGCATAGACGCAGCGACTCTGCGTTACCCTCAGCTTCAGGTCAGGCGGGCAGAAGCCACCCGTGAGGCCCTGAAGCAATTTAAAATCGGAGATCAGATTAGTTTTTCAAGCTTTAGCGGCAACGAATACAAAGAAATGAAGCTCTTGGGTGCGCCTTACGAAGCTTTCGGAGAATGGCTGGTGAAGGTCAAAGACCCTGAGGGCCGAGAAAAGGTTTTGTCTTTGGGTCGAGTAAATGCTTCTAGCTTGAAGTTCAGCTTGAAGGGATCGAGCTTGCCCCCAGGTGACGCTGTAAGGTCTCAATTCAGAGTTCCTGGCTTTGCAGTGGCTAGGAGTGCTCCTGAAATCGCTGAGGTGAATTCAGCGCGTAGGCTTTTGCCCAGTCCTGATCCGGTTTTGGGATCGTTGCAAAAGTATCAGTCGCAGGCAGTGATCGGAGACATTCACGGAGACCCTTTGGTTTTGCACCGCGGTTTGCGACGTTGGGGAATGATGGATGCGTCAGGTCGTTGGTCAGGGGGCAGTCAAAAGGCAGTGGTTCTGGGAGATATCCCAGATCGAGGAAGTCAATCGCTGGACACTCTTGATGAAATCATTCGTCTTCAGGCTGAGGCTAGAGAGGCGGGGGGTGAGCTGATTGTTATAGCCGGAAATCATGATGCCTTGATGCTCTCTGCTGCAGCAAAGCCCACTGGGTATGTTTCAGATCATTGGATCAAACAGGGGGGAGGAAAAGTCATCGAAGAGATTGCTCGCCGGATGGTAGCCTCTGGCAAGTCGTTTCGTATTGGCAATAAGACTTTCAAGAACGCTGAGGAGTTAACGGGTCTGACAGGGTCAGATTTGAGAGCTTCACAAGAAGTGATGCAGGAGCTCAAGACGACCTTGGGGCCTGGAAGTCGCTACTGGCAGTTTTACAGAGACAACAGCAAGCTCGTCCATCAGTACGGAAATGTCGCCTACCTTCACGGTTCATATAACCCAACGTCTTTGGCAAAAGGAAACGACGCCATTAATCGCGAGTGGCGTTTGGCTCTTGAAAGAGCAGAAAACGGTCATCCGTTTTACTTGTTCGATTTAGCAGTCCCAGCCGATGGTTCTTACAGAGGGTCTCGAGTGGCCGTCGATCATGGAACGAATGTTCTTTGGCAAGATGCGCACCCAGTGGTTGGTGCCGAATCTGCCGGAACGATGGCTCAAACCCTGCGTGAGCGCGACGGGATCACGCTGGTGATGGGCGGGCACTCCAAGTTTCTCTCTCCCGTAGTGGACGAAGCGAGTGGCCTCAGAAAACCTGTCGTCTATCAATTTAAAGGTGAGCCAGGGGTGGGTGATGTTCCGCACATCATGACCGATACCGGTGCAAGTAGTGGTTATAGCGGCGCCGGTGAAGCCAGTGTGTTTGTGGATGGCAGCACGGGCAAGGTCTGGTGGTACAACCCAATAAAGAAGTCTCTCGAAGAGCTTTCAAGTGTGACGCCCCGACGCTAGGGCCAGAAGTGTCGGGGGTAGTTGCGGGAGAGTTCTTTACGGATCTCTGGATAGGCACGTTCCCAGAAGCCTGGCAAATCTCGTGTGACTTGAACTGCGCGATGGTTGGGGGCAAGCAAGTGCAAAGTGAGTGGGAGGCGTCCTGAAAGGATGGTGGGTGTGGCCTTGAGTCCCCAAAAATCTTGGAGTCTCGATTCGACCCACGGTGCTTGCCCGAGTCTGTAATGGATACGAGCCTGCCTGGGTCCGGGTCGTGCGCCCTGGGGTGGGCCCGGCAGCGTGATTGAAACGGGTGTCCAGTTTTGGAGATCCCGGGGCCTGAGTGATGGGCAGAGTTCTAGGAGCGCAGCCGCAGTGGCGCTCTCCCAGTCCACTTGGGCAAGATCTTTGAGGGAGAGTTTTCCTGAGATCGCTAGAGCGAGGAGGTCGCGGTAGTCGGGGAGTTGGGCTCCTTCACAAAGGCGGTGCTCCCAAATCAAAAGCAGGCGACAAAAAAGCGTTTCTAAAAAATCAGAGAGCTCTCCGGCACCTTGATTTTTGAGATGCGCAACAAAAGGGAGTGCCGATTCAAGCGCAATTTTTCCTTCAGGGATCTCAGTGCGCCAGGCCTGTCTGAGTAGGATCGTCTCTGCTTGCTTCAATTCTTCTGGCGTGCGGGGATCCCGCGCTTCTTCAGAAAGGACAAGCTCTCCGTAAGTCAGGCGTGAGAGCCATTGCACGCGGCCGCGCCGCTCGTCAAAGTGGGGCTTTTCAATGTCCTGCAACAGAGAGGGCTCCAAGTCCAGAAGCCAGTCTTCTTGAATGGGAGTCCACTTTTCAATCACTGGGGCTTTTTTTCCGGATCCGCTTGAGCCAAGCTCCCGCGACTGGCGCTCTTGTACTTTGAGGGCTACTGCGGTGATTGACTGGCCTGCTGGAATCCCCGCTAACTCAGTCAAAAGTGGGGCAGAGAGTTCCATCATTCCTGCTGATGCCGAGACGACTCCAGCGCCAAGAGCACGTACGACTCGATCCGGAAATGCGATGAGCAGTGCTTTTTCGACGGGAAGGCTCTGGGTTCTTGGGCTTGGATTTTTTTGCCCTAACTTTTGGCTTAATAAAGTGACCCCCTCAATCTCTCGTCGGTATTGACTCCGTGCAAGCTCAAGCGGAGCGCTCTCGGCAAGTTCAACTGCAAGGTCAAGCCAGTCATCGAGCCTGC
>JBKCVM010000002.1:0-7948 GCA_046317855.1 Oligoflexia bacterium | reverse complement strand
GGTCTCTTGGGCGGCGCCTATGTTGCTTTTTCGAATCTGAGGTCCTAGACGGCTTCTTCTTCTCCGGTTTTCACAGGCTCGGCGGTTTGCTGAGTCGTGAGACCTGGCTGCACGCCGGGTTTTCTTTTTCGAGAGGCTTCGCCGCCTTTGCGGCCAATTGCCGCCATGTGTTCTCGATTGCGAGAGACTGCCATTCCTCCTTTGCGTCCGATTTCTGCCATATGCTGCTTGTTTTTTGAGACCGCAAGTCCGCCTTTGCGTGCGACTTCTTGGCGAGTCTCAGCATCCATGGCTGCAGTACCCCTCGCTTTGGGCGAGCTGCTGGTTTTTTCTGGGTGCTTTTCTTTTTCGTTCTGGTCAGCGTCCATGGCCTTTCGAAATGCAATGGATGGACCTGAGTGAACGGCGGTTTTGCTTGAGCCTTTGGGACGGCTGGTGTTTACCTGAGGCGATGTCCAGACAGCCTGAGTCGAAGTACTACAGTCTTGAAGCGCAGCATGTTGATCCTGCGCGCCTCAAGCGAGAGCGTCAAAAGGCACGTGAGCTCAAGAAGACCAGGTGGTGGCTCGATCAAGTCAATCGTGGCATCTGTCACTTCTGCCAAAAAAAGTTCGCTGCGTCGGAGCTCACGATGGATCATCTGGTCCCTTTAGCAAGGGGGGGGACCAGTGCTAAGGGAAACATCGTTTGTGCATGTAAATCATGCAATCAATCCAAAAAGCTCGATACACCTGTGGACGATCTTTTTGAGCAACTCGAGAGAGAACGCGTACAAAAAGGTAAGGGTGATGGCTCATGAATCCTAGAACGGATCAAGAACAGTTCTTTTTCTCTCTGACCCCTGATGTCGTCCTGTCCGCGGTGGAGAGCACGGGCCTGCTTTGTACGGGCAGGTGCTTTGCCCTGAATAGTTACGAAAACCGGGTCTATGACGTTGAGGTAGAGATCGAAGCCGAGGGCAACTCCACCGAGGGGCACTACAATGACCGGGCTTTGAGGCAGAGGCGAGTGATTAAGTTCTATCGTCCTGGGCGCTGGACTCGGGATCAGATCCTGGAGGAGCATCAATTTATTGCGGACCTCAATGAAAACGAAGTGCCAGCCATCGGTCCTTTGCGCTTTCCAAATGGGGACACCCTTGCAAGCACTCCAGAAGGGATTCAGTACGCGATTTTTCCAAGAGTCGGAGGACGAGCTCCAGAAGAAATGCAGCCTGAGCAGCTGAGGTGGCTTGGGAGGCTTCTTGCCCGGATGCATTCGACCGGTCAGCAGCGCCAGGCCCCTCACAGAATTCATTTAAATCAGAAAACGTATGGTTTGGATGCCTTGGCCGAATTGGAGCAGGGGGGATGGCTTCCGCTAGAAATTCACTCAGCATACCGCGACACAGTGAACAGAATTTGTGAACGTGCAGAGAGACTTCTCGAACCGTTTTCAGTGCACCGTCTTCATGGGGACTGTCATCTCGGTAATTTGCTTTGGAATGCTCAGGGCGCCCTGCAGGGTCCGTCTTTTTTAGATTTTGATGACATGGTGAATGGGCCGGCGGTACAAGACCTTTGGTTGGTGCTTCCCGGTAGACCCGGATCTGATTCAGTGGCGCGCGATCAGCTCGATTTCTTACTGGACGGGTATGAATCGATCAAAGACTTTGATCGGTCTCAGTTGTCCCTGATTGAGGCGCTTCGAGCATTGCGGATGATTCATTACGCTGCATGGATCTCGAGGAGATGGCAAGACCCAGCCTTTCCAGCTGCTTTTCCGCAGTTTAATACTCCCCGGTACTGGCAAGATCAGCTTGCAGATTTGCGCGTTCAGCTTGAAATCTTGACCACCTAGAGTGGGCCCACTAGAGTGGGTAAGATGAGTCCGCGTTTTGTTCTTTTAACGCTCTTTTTGGTCTGTGCCGCATGGATCAGCCTCCCAGGAACCGCGGTGCACGCCTATCAGTTTGCTGGAAACTCATTTCCCTTCTTACCTAACGCGCCTGAGTCTGATTTTCTGACGATTGCGGACAGTGGCTTGGACCATGGGTTTTGCTCCAAGTGGGATCCTGAGTACGGGCACTTAGGCAAGGCCTGCTGCGGCAAGTTGACTCGCACGATCCGTAGAAAGCTTCCGCGTTGCGCTCCACAGCGTTCGAAGTCGAGCTTCTGTGATGAGATGACGGCCGATCAACGCGAATTTTTGGAACTCGTAAAGCTCGGAAACGCCCCTGCCTGGTGGGAGAATCGGGGCGCGCAGTCTTCACAAGCTTTCTGCTCTGTGAATTCTGGCTTCTTGGTGAACGGCAGGCCGCTGGTGGGTACGTCTGAAAATCGGATTCTGATTCGCAATCCTAATCGATGCACTTTTTTTGGCACGGACGGAATGGTTGCTGCTCTCGAGTGGTTGGGGCGCGAAGTCCGAAAAGAGTACTCTCTGCCGCATCAAACAGGGGTCCATATCAATGTAGGAGATCTTTCTGCGCCTCGTGGAGGTTGCATCTTTGGTCGCCGAGGCGGGCGGGGCCACGCATCACACACGACGGGCCAAGACGCAGACATCGGTTTTTTGAATACTCGCGTTGGAGATCAGGGCGTCAACGCGTTTACACATGTATTTGATGCAGAGGCCAATTGGTGGCTCATCAAGAAAATCTTTCAAAATCCTCATGTCTGCGTGAAGTCCATGTTCCTGGATCGGCGGCTCATTCGCAAACTTGCGCGTGCAGCACTGGGTGATCCGTTCTGGCCCAAAGTGGCATCTCGCATTCAACATGTGAGGGGCCATCGATCCCATCTTCACTTTAGGGTTGGCAATCTGCCCGGTGAGCCTGGCTGCCCGCGCGAGATTGGCTGGGATGGAGAAGGCGCCCCAGAAGATGAAGAGGAGATGAGCCCAGGGAGCGATCCCTTAGGTGCCCCGGATTCTAGAAAAGATTGGGTCCGTCAACCCAAAGAGAGCACTCAGTTTTTGTGGAAAGTGAGCGACCAGTCGACTCCGGCGCGCCGCGCCGCTCAGAGTTCTAGTGGCTTAGAAGCTGCAAACGACTGAGTCTTCATGCGCGTTCTTGTTGTTGAAGATGATCAGTCAGTGCGCGAGACTCTTGGAATCGTGCTGCAGGCCTACCAACACCAGGCGGATTTGGCTGAGGACGAAGACTCGGCGCTCGCTGTGCTCAACCGGTCAGTGAAAGATCCCGCGGCTTGGCCAGATGTGCTTTTGCTTGACCTGAAGCTCCAGAAGGGGACGGGTGAAGAAGTCTATAGAAGCATCCAGAGTCACTTTGGCAGGGTCCCGCCGACGGTGGTGATTTCAGCTGCCCAAGAGGGTGCCTATCGCGCAAGCCAGTTACCGAACGTAAAGTTCTTGGCCAAGCCTTACACAGTAGAAGAGCTACTGGCTGTGCTTGAGTCGAGAGTCTCTGAGTCGGCCCCCAGTTCAAAGACAGCATAAAGGGCAAGGTGGTCAGAGAGGCGACTCCAGGGAGCTCCTGAGAGAGTTCGGCATTCCCGGACTTTCATTCCTCGTGAGTAGATTCGATCCAGCCTAAGGACTGGCATCCAAGACGGAAAGGTCCGAGCATGCTCTCCGGACAACTGCTGGTGGGCCTCTTGAATCCCAAGGCGTTTTGCAAACACTGGGCTTGCGCGTTCTCGCCAGTCATTGAAGTCACCGCCAATAATGACCGGATCCTTGCTGTGAACCATTTTGCGAATCCGATGGCAGACTCGTCGTACCTGGCTGCGTCGGTCCGACTCGAAAAGTCCAAGATGGACTGAGAGGGCGTGAATTTTTTTATCGATTTCTGGAATTTGAATCTCAGCGTGCAGGATTCCTCGACGCTCCAATCGATTCGTTGAGATGTCGGTGTTCTCAAAAAATGTGATTGGGTACTTGCTCAGAATGGCGTTGCCGTGATGCCCAAGAGAGGTCACTGCGTTTTTTCCGTACGCGTAATGACTCCAGATCGAGTCGGCAAGAAATTCGAGCTGAGAGGCCTTTTCTTGAGTTTCAAATCCGAGCACTTCTTGCAAAAAGATCAGATCTGCAGGTGTCTCTCGAAGGGCATCTCTCATCCAATGCAACACTCGGATGCGCCGAGTGTGCTGGAACCCTTTGTGAATATTGTAAGTAATGGCAGTGATTTTCATAGTGTGATGATCATCAGCGAAGGTCGCAAGCTAGGGTTTCAAAGACTCGATCAGCCAATGCAGTTCATGAATGCCAGCTACGGCCCAAGCTGCAAGAGAGGCCACTAGAGCACCGTGGATCAGTAGGATCCAGGGTCCCGGCATAAAATAATGACTTTGGGAGAGCAGCTTGATGTGAGCTGAGGCCCAGGGACGGCTCCATCCTAAGAGGGCGTCCCCAAACCGGCGACTTCCAAACTCAGGCAGAAGCTGCCTGCCGTGACGTTTAATCCAGTCCAGCTGCATGCCTGGAAAAAACCTTCCCCAGAGTGTGCTCATCAGGACTGCAGACCACCAGCTCAGGACAATGATTTGGGCGGCCCAATCCGGAAAAAGAAAAGCGGTCAAGATGGCTAGTGCGGCCCATGGCACCGGAAGAATCCAGACAGAATTCATGAGTCCGCAGAGCAGGAGGCAGAGGGTCAGCTCAGTGGGTGTTGCCGCCAGAGGCGTGTGGGTCCAGATGTAGTAAGCTGCTGGCACGAGTCCAGCGGTGGTTGCCGTGGCTAGCCAGATATTTTGAGCTAAGTGCCTCCGGCCCGGACGTTTTAGCCAACTTCTGATTCTTCGTTTGGTTCGATAAAAAAAGGGGAGGCTTGGGTCGATGGCGCTGCGCCAGGCAATCGCACTGAGCCAGCGTTGAATCCGACTAGATTGTAAGAGCTCAAGTTCGAGTTGGGCATCCACTCTGCGGCGTTGGATCGGAAAAGCCCAATGACGCTCCAGTCGTAAAAGAAAGCCTTTCAGGCGGTCCCGGTCCACCGACTCCCGAGCGTCAATCGTCACCATAATCTCAGAGTCGAGCCTCAGGGCCCTCTCTGCAAAATTGGCCGAACCGATCGAGAGCCAGCAGTCGTCGATGAGGACTATCTTGGAGTGGACATAGATGGGCCTTGCCCCCGAGTAGGGCCTGAAGACCTCCAGCCAAATTTGATTGGGATGGTGTCGGGCAAATGCCTGTAGCTCAGCAAGGAGCCGAGTCTGATGGGGGATCATCATCCGACTCAAGCCTCTCAGAAGGCTGTTGTCAGCCAAAGTGATCGTGATTCTTAGAGGCCCGGGCTCGTTGTCAGAACTCGGGTGGGAGCTCTGAACGTGAGACTTCATTTTTGCAAGGAGCGCATGCGCGACTCTTTCGGACCAAAAGTACTGCCCCTCCAGCCAGATGCGAGACTTTGCTGAACGAATGAGGAACTCAAAGAGAAATTCCACCTCTCGAGTGAGCGGTTCATCCAATTCAGAGTGAGTGCGACTTAAATGAATCTGCGTGGGGGCAAGCAAACTGAGCTGGTTTCGATCTGCTTCGACCAAAAGCGGAATAGTTGAAAGCAGTCGCCAACGACTCTCAATGTGTTTGAGAAGTTCCAGGCAGACGGGGCCTGAGAGCTCCAAGCCCAATTCGTGATAAGGCCCGTAAGAATCGCTCTGGTGATCGAGTGAGCGAACCCGATCAAAGGGCAAGTGGCGGGGAGAATCCCAGCGCTCATCACAAAGGTCCGTGCTGCCCACAAGTGCAGTCTGGCCATCCACGATGATGATTTTTTCGTGGTGAGAAGCCCCAAAAGGATGATGGTTGTCAAAGACCAGGTGGACTCGTGGATGAAGTTCTTCCCATACGCGGGTCTGTAGCCACTCGCGCTGTGGAATGTAAAAGATAGGATGGTCCCAGAGAAGTAGATAGAACTGCAGTTCTGGATTGCGCTCGCAGAGTCGCAGGACTTTTTCACGAAGGCACTCGGTCTCGTTTTTGGAGAGCCTGAGGCGCGAGTCCAGTTGCCAGCCTACGATCACGACCGATCGGCGGGCGGATTCGAGCAGCTCGGAGACGCGCTCAAAGTGGGGGCCTGCATCCCAGATCTCACGCCAGGAGGAGGCCACGCTGGTGCGCCAAGCGGCACGGGATGAGATGGGTACGGTTTTCAAGCTCCTGCCTCTGCCTCCGGCTTGCGGCCTCAGGTGGGCCGGTGTTAGCGTGATATCCTATGCAACGGACGGTGCGAAGCCATACCTGCGGCGAACTTCGGGCGGCCCATGCGGGCCAAGAAATCATGCTCTGCGGCTGGGTGGGCAAGCGCCGCGACCACGGAGGTCTGGTTTTTATTGATCTGAGGGACCGGCACGGGATCACGCAGCTCGTGTTTGATCCGGCATCGGTCCCCTCAGCCGGCCAGTCCAAAGACCTTCACGAAAAAGCAGGCCGTCTTCGTAACGAATTCGTGATCTGGGCCAAAGGCACGGTGCGTAAACGTCCAGGAACCATGGCCAATTCTGCCATGCCCACCGGTGAAATCGAAGTATTGGCCTCCGATCTTGTGATCCTGTCCGAGGCAAAGACGCCTCCGTTTGTGATCGACGACGAGGCTGAAGTAGCTGAGACCCTGCGCCTCAAGTATCGCTACCTCGATCTGCGTAGGCCTTCGCTGCAAAAAAACCTACTGACCCGGCATCGAATGCTCCAGATCGTGCGCAACCACCTCGATGAACACGGATTCTGCGAGATTGAGACTCCGATTTTGTACAAATCAACTCCCGAGGGGGCGCGCGATTTTATCGTGCCTTCACGCCTCAATCCCGGAACTTTTTATGCGCTGCCGCAGTCACCGCAGACTCTCAAGCAGCTTTTGATGGTGAGCGGAATGGACCGCTATTACCAGATCGCGCGCTGTTTTCGAGACGAGGACCTTCGTGCCGACCGCCAACCTGAGTTCTCCCAGATCGACATCGAGACTTCTTTTCTCGATGAAGAAGCATTCTTTCCAATCCTTGAGGGGATGATGAAGAAGCTCTGGAAGCAGGTTCTCGGGCAGGACATCCCAACGCCATTTCCACGCATGAGCTACAAAGACGCCATGCACCGTTTTGGGAGCGACAAGCCAGACGTTCGGTTTGGCCTTGAGCTCCAGGATATTTCTGCGCTTTTTGCCAAGAGCTCGTTCCAGGTCTTCCAGAATGCGCTCAAGACCAACTCGCGTGGGCTCTCAGGTTCCATCCGGGCCATCGTGGTGCCGGGTGCCGCCGAAAAGTATTCGCGCAAGGATCTCGATGATCTGCAGGCCAATGCGGCCCTTTTTGGTGCCAAGGGGCTTCTTTGGATTAAGGTTCAGGCAGGCGGGGAGCTGCAGAGCCCGGCTGCAAAGTTCTTTTCGGACTCCGAAAAGCAGGGGCTCGTCCAGCAGCTCAAGCTCGCCGAAAAAGATCTCGTCCTGTGCGTTGCAGATCCCCGCAACAAAGTGGTCTGCGAATCGCTGGGCGCGCTCCGTCTCACCGTGGGCGCGCGCGAGGGCCTGGTCCCCAAGCTTGGAGAGGGCAAGCCTGCCTTTCTTTGGGTCATGAACTTTCCGCTCCTAGAGTTTGATGAGCGCGACGGTAGGTACTACGCCTGCCATCATCCGTTCACTTCGCCGAGGCCCGAGTTCTTCGAAGACTTCGTGGCAGGCCGCAACCTCGATCACATCGAGGCCAGCGCCTACGATATGGTCCTCAACGGAGTTGAAGTGGGCGGCGGAAGTTTGCGAATTTATCGGCAAGAAGTGCAGGAGGCCATGTTCAAGCTCTTAGGCCTGACGCCGGACGAGGCGCGGCAGAAGTTTGGGTTCTTCTTGGAAGGCTTGCAGTACGGAACGCCTCCGCATGGGGGCATTGCGTTTGGCGTCGACAGGCTTGCTGCCCTGCTTTGTGGTGTGGGTCCGATTCGAGACGTCATGGCCTTTCCAAAGACCCAAAAAGGCACCTGTCTCATGTCCGAGTCTCCGTCTGAGGTGAGTCCTGAGCAG
>JBKCVM010000001.1:0-5550 GCA_046317855.1 Oligoflexia bacterium | reverse complement strand
AAAAAAAAAAAAAAAAAAACCACGACTCGATGCACCGATTTTTTCACGCCCCCCCATTTTGGGGGATAGCCTAACTTTTGCGTGGAACGTTGCGACTTTTTGACCGCAATCCCGAACCTATTGGGGGTAGGGACCCAAGCACCCCCCGGGGGGGCCTCCAACAGATCGCTAGCTTTCCAAATTGATACCGTAGGCGAACCAACGCGACGAACCCGACCAATTAAACCAACCGACCGCAACGGGCCTCATACGCTTATCCAGGGGAGATGGTCAGATCTAACGATCGAACCGCCCTCGATCCATTGGAACCCCAGCCGCCCACAGTGTAAGCAACGCCAGCCCTCGGGCTCATCAACAAACCGGACCCGCCGACAGTACGGACAGGTCACACCACGGATTGGGCCGAACGCCAGGGGGAGGAGGGCCGGCGCATCGCCTTGTTTTATAATCGCCCGCAGCTCATCCCGATGGGCTCGCATTTCCGCCAATAGCTCTGGGGTGAAAACGTTCCTAGGGGCATCGAATGACAATTGCCCATTCTCGATCGATAGAACCACCCCGAGGGATCGCAGCCGATGGAGCAGATCCTCACAGCTCTGAGCAATCATATTACCCCCCTCACTCTCTCCTCGCCTTTGGTAAGTTGGTCGCTCATACCGACGGAATCCGACTCACAATAGGAAAGTAAGTCAGTCGGTCTTTTTATAAGACCGACCTGACTCACTTTTGCTGAGTCGGAATCGATTCCGACTTGGTTCCGACTTAATTCCGACTCCGACTCGCTTTTGGGCATCGACAAGTATACATTAGGCCGCTTGCGCCCGATCTCAGTAACCTCCTCACGAACCACCTTCCCCTGGGAAGCCATGACGTTCAGTAGCCGCCGAGTCGTATCTCGATGCATCCCCTTGGATTCTCAATCCTCGATAATCCGTTTAAGCATCACCCGTTCAGATTTCGCCTCTAAGATCGATAGAATTTGCTCGCACCTTTCAGCGTCTAACCGCTTTTGCTCATCGTCCCTAGCTTTTGTTCGCCGGACCTTGGGAGCCAAATCGACTTTGGACCAGAGCGGAAAATCGAATTTGATCGTCACAGGCTCAGGGCTCTTGAATGATCGGCAAACGCCCTCTAGGACGAAGTGCCCCTCCTCCTCATGCTCACGGATAGCAAAATGATCGTCGGCAGCTCGCGCAACAGATCCAGCCCCAGCACCGTAGTCTGTAACGCCCTTCTCCCCCTGGGCTCCCTTGCTTGTGTGATGGATCACCACAAACGACGATTGCCACCGATGGGCCAGGGAATCGAGATGGTTATAGACGGTCATCATTTCGTAGTTGCCGTTTTCGTTTGTGCCCTCAGGCAACGCCCGATACAAGGCATCGACGCAAATCAACCCGTACTCGCCCGCTGGAACCGCCCCGAGCACCTCGCCGAATAGATCGATCGTTAGGGACCTGCCACGCAGTGGAATAACATCTACCGCCGAACGATACGATGCACCTATCCCCATAGCATCCGCGATAGATCGCAGACGATAGGCAATCGATTCAGCGTGTAACTCATTGTCCAAAACCAAAACCCGCGATTTTTGGCATGGGAACCCCAGAAAATCAGCCCCCGTAGCTACGGACCAAGCCAGATTCCCGAGAAGGAAACTCTTCCCAGCTTTGGGAGGAGCAACAAGGTTAATGGTTTCTCCTCGCCTCAATAGCCCACCGATCACCTCCGGCCGCAGCTCTGGAAAGTTTCGGTTCAGCTCATCGAACGGGATCGGTTTTAGATCGTTCGCGCCGGCATCTCCCGCCAGGGGCTCACCGCTCATCGTTTTCAATTGCGTTTTGTCGATCGACCTTTCCGCTATGGTTCCGCTCGGGCTCACGAATTTAACCAGGCACGAACCGCCATCATCTCGCAGGACCTCGCCCACATTATCCCGATCGCCCGCGATTACTTTGGCTCCAGGGGAGATGGGCAAGGGCTCACGCTTTCCGCTCTCATCGCCTGGGATAATCTCAGGCAGATTCTCTCGATCGACAAACAACAGCTTGCGCCGAACATCCTCAACCGCTACACCTGGGCAAGCTCGATGGATCGCATCGGCCACACGTTCCCTATCGGTATCGCTCCACAGATCGGCCGTATCAACGAACAGCTCTCGATCATCGAGGGCCGCCACGATACGGGCCATACCATAGGGGGCCTTTGTCGCTCTCAGGCTCAACGTTTTGTTTTCTTCGCTCATCCTACCTGCCCTCCATTGCAATACGTCGCACCGTAGCAGCATCCGCCGCCGACTCAATAGCCTTACGACTAGCACCCGAGACAACCCACGACCGAGAATCCTTTATCCCCTGGGGAGGGCTCACAATTCTCACGGGGGCCACGATCATCATTGCATCCGCGATTCGCTCCGCCCCACGCCTTCCAGAATCGTCAGAATCCGCCAACACTACCACTTCCCCTGGGAGGATCCGCCTTGCCAAATCAATCAGCAAATCGCAACCACCGCCAGCCGAGGGAACGCCAACCACATCGAACCCGAGGGAGAGAATGGCCGCCGCATCGGTATTGCCTTCCACGATCCACAAACGCTCAGGCCTCTCGACGGATAGCAACGATGGACAATAGAACAGCCCATGGGCCGACCCCTTAACGCTCCACTTGCTCGCAGTTTTAGGGCATCGCAAACGAATACCGATCACATCGCCCGAACCGTTTCGCATCGGCCATGTAGTAGCTCGATCTGATGGGCTCCATCCAACCCCCAGACGAACCAGGGGAGCAGATGGGAGCCCCAACAGCTCCGCCACGGCTCCGAGAAGGGTATCGGTCATCCTCGCCGTATAAATCCCCGCCAGTTTGCCAAATGCCGGCGAAGACCGAATAGGGATAGTTTGAACAAACGCATGCACGCGAGGAAGGGCAACGCCACCCCCGAGATGATTCCCGAGCCATCGGCACGCATCGGGCAAGCTCAGACCGAGCCACCATCGCAGGGTAGCGATTCCATCTCCCGCCCTTGGTTCCGTCGATGAATGGAAGCAACCTCGACAGATCAACGCTCCCCTTTGGGGTAGATTGTCCATCGGGGAGAATCGATCCGAGCCACCACATTTCGGGCAGGGCATCCCTCGCCGCGATTCGAGCAACTCCGAGGGTATTCCAGCCCCTTGGAGTATCTCAACCCATCGGCCAGCCGCTCGCCGTTTCAGGTCGGCAATCGTATAATGAACAAACCTTTGCACCTGGGGGGATTTTCGATGCTTACTCATCGGCTCCCCCTTTTTTTGTTTGCATGGCCAACAGGTCAGCCCGCCGATATCGCCGCAGTCGCCCGAATTTTACCGAGGGAATGGAGCCCTCTTTTGTTCGTCGCTCCAACGTTGAAACGGAACACCCGAGCAACTCAGCCGCCCCATAAATATCAAGCAGCCCGTCCGCTTGGAACGAACCAAAACTTGCACCGAGGGCCTTAGCGATTCTATCCGCGATTGATTGAATCTCTGAATCCGTTAGTGTAATGCTATCTCTCATTTGCCACCCCCTGCAAATTTCGCTGAGCATCTTGGTACCGCTTATTGCCGCAACGCTCAGTTCTCACATAGTGGAACAGCACTTCGTTTTTACTGAATCGGTACAGGGCAACCCTCCCCTGGGATTCGGGCAACTCAACAGGGCCACGGCTCGCAAATAGGCACATCTCCGCCCTTGCTTTGGATCCGTCAAACGGGCCGCCCTTCAGCTTCAGCTTGCCCTTAGCCCATTCCTCTTGCTCCCTATCCTCGAACGCGCAACGCCGGGCCTCTGCCACGATCGCCATGCAATGCCAGGGCTCAAGATAATCCCAGTAGAACCCGAGCAGCTCCGTCAGCGCAGACTTGGGGGGAATCTTCGCCTTGCACTCGTCGCATGGCTCATCCGTATGATTATGCTCAAACATATGAAATCCGTTTTGTTGTATTTGTTTAACAATCAATCTCTTACATTTCTCATGTCAATAATTGATATGAGAAAAACGTCTTAGCTCTTACTCTTGACCTGGGGGCTCGATGCTTTTGCCATCGTCTCGATTGCCTCAACCACCGCATCAGGCAAAAACAGCCATCGATTGCCAGCCCTTAAACCAGGGACGTTCCCAGCCTCAGCTTGCTCTTTCAGCCACTTAGACGGAACGCCCGCCCGCTTCGCAGCTCGCCGCAGGGGCAATAAAGCCCGAGCCTCATTTTGTTCACTCATATCATCCACTCCCATGGGAATCAGATAGGCCGATCACATCGATCAGCCAACGCATGGGATTATTCAGATTCAGATGGGCACTATCCTGGGCAAGCATCGGGGACTATTCGGGCATTTTCTGGGCATTTTTTAGACTGCCCTGGGCACTTTCAAGCGATATTCACCATCGGCAACCCGTTCGATCACGCTTGCCACAGGATGAATAGGTTCCTCGCCCTTCCGCTTCACTCGAAAGGTTTGACGCACAAAACCCCCGTCAAATTCGTGCCCCGTTCGCTGTCGAATTGTGGGCAAATCTACCACAGGGAAGCCGCTCACGTAGGCATCAACCAAAACACCCAATACGTCAATCATTTTTGCGGTTAGCCGCTCGAACCTTTCGCCGCCCCAGATGAAGCAACGCTCCTCCGAAAACAAACCATCTCTAGGCGCACCTAATTGTTCAAAGCTCGCCGTTTTCGAATCCGTGACACCATCACGCTTTGAGGGATCGCTCTCTAAGGGATCGGATAGCCAGGGGGCCAGTAGCTCGCAGATTCGGGCCGCCTCTTCTCTATCGACCCTCAACGACGGTTCAACAAAATCAGCCTTGACCGACCTCACCAAAACTTTCAGGACCGTTTGAATATGCCCCTTCTCGACCTGACCCAAATCGGGCTCATTATACCGCTCGACCAATCGCCGCCGCACTCGTTCGAATATCTCTCGGGCTCCCAAGGTAGGCTTACTTCCCGAGGGTAGCCGCAGCTCGAACGCCAACCGCTCTAAATCGTTCATTTTCAGATTGTCCTAGTCTTTGTGAGATAAGGGCCGCCCGAGGGCTCCGAATCGCTAGGACAACGAATCAGGAACCCTCAAGCACTTGGGAGGGGATCAGCCTCCACGCCCTTGGTTCAACTATCAAAATACACTATGCCTAGGGACCCCTGCAAACCACGCCGGCGCATCGCCCCAGGGGAGGAGAGCCCAGGGGAGATGGATCAGGCTCGCAATCGCTGGGCAAGCTCCCTAGCAACCACCATCAGCTCACGACGCGCCGGCTCGTCAGCCTCAACATAGATTGCCAGCCACTCATCCAGCTCAGCCTCAGAACCCACATTTTGGCAATGTACCCCGCTATAGAACCCAGTAGCCGCAGAATCCAACGAATCCCCGGCGTTTTGAAGCCTATTCGAGTCCCTCTTCGCCCATTATTGACCCTGGTGATTGTTAAATCTCCAGGGTTTTTTCGTTTTGGTCTTTGATGGTGTACGCTTTCAAGTAGTGAGAACAGCCAGAGGGTACAGCATCACAAGCCACAAGCGGACACAA